>NZ_JBCNFP010000118.1:0-28097 GCF_050481165.1 Paenibacillus cisolokensis | reverse complement strand
GCGACTTTTATAATATATCACGCTCTCCTATTAGATTGCAAGTGTTTTTTATAAAAAAATAACTGTAAAATAATCCCTTCTAGTTAAGGGGTAAGAAGAGAAAAGCCGCCGGCCCGAACCGGCGGTTTCTTGATCTTAGGATGAGGAAATGACCTCTTGAATATGCAAATACCGTTCCGTCGGCAACCGGATAATCGTACCGGCGACGGACACCCACGGCCTTGTCGGCTGTTGGGAATCGGAAAATACGATTTCGCCGATCCGGTTGTCGCTAAGACGGACGACGGTTCCAATATGAAAACTCGTCACCTTGTCGATGAATGTCCGTACATACGACGCATCAAGCTTGCCGAAAGCATCTTGCTGGATTTGCTCCAAAACGAGATAAGGCGACAGGGCATCCCGATACGTCTTGCGAAGCGTCATCGCATGGAATACGTCCGCTATCGCGACCAGGCGCGCATAAGGATGGATTTTGGAGCCATTGACGCCAAGAGGATAGCCGCTGCCGTCCATTCGTTCGTGATGCTGCAGCACGGCCAGCTTGACCCCTTCATTCAAAGACGCGATGTTTTTGACCAGCTGATACCCGAGCACCGGATGCTGTCTGATTTCTTCCCGCTCGGCTTCGGTCAGCGAAGACGACTTTTGCAGAAGCGATCGGTCGATCTTCGCATTCCCGATATCGTGCAGCAAACCGGCAAGCGCAATTTGCATCCAGTCCTTGCGGGAAAAACCGTTCCATTGCGCCAGCAGATAAGCCGTCATGGCGGTCATGACACTGCTGTGGAATAAACTGTCCTCGTCCGTCTTCCGTTTCGGCATAAAGGTCAAGATGTTGTATTCGCTGCTATAACTGAGCAATTGTTCCAGCGAACTGCGAATGTCGAAAACGGGCAGCGCTCTGCCGCCGGCCGCGTCGGCGAAAGCTTTCTTCAGCACCGCTATCGATTCGGAATAAGCCCGCAGCAAGCCCGATTTCGGTTCTTCTGCTCCGTGAGACCGGTTAGCGGATGCTTCGTCCCCTTTCGGTTCTCCGCTTTTGCTTTCCTCTTTTTCAAGCTCGATGTGCTTAATCAGAAAAGCTTGCAAAATTTCGAGTTCGCGAGCAGTGATGACTTTGCCTTTCCGGAGAAGCGTACCGCCCTGTGCAGTTACAACGTCCTTCGCCAGGATATCGCCAACCTGTACGTGCGCCAACGGTACCATCATCACTGTCGATCCCCCTATGCTTCGCCGTCATCCGAACGATCGTTTTCATCGTGACCGGAGTCCGAATCGGAACTTTCATTCCGATCTTCGGCGCCTCCCTGCTGAGCGTCCTCTTCGTTGCGAGCCACCCGCGTCACGCTGGCGACCGCATCCTCATCGCGAATATGGATCAGCTTGACCCCTTGCGTATTTCTCCCCATCGTGGAGATCCCCGCCATGCTTGTCCGAATCAGCGTGCCGGAGGTTGTCATAATCATCAGGTCCTCATCGTTATTCACTACTTTCAGGCTGACGATCTGACCGTTCTTTTCCGTCACATTCAACGTCTTGATCCCTTTGCCGCCCCGGCTCTGTATCCGGTATTCGCTCATCGGCGTCCGCTTGCCGTAACCTTTGGCCGTCACGATCAATACGTCCTGATCCGGCACGACGACATCCATGTCGATGACCGTATCGTTCTCTTCCAGTTGAATGCCTTTAACGCCTGTCGCCGAACGCCCCATCGAACGAACGTCGCTTTCCGGGAAACGGATCGACATTCCTTGACTGGTGCCCATAATGATCTCCCGGTTGCCGTCTGTCAGCTTGACGCCGATAAGCGCGTCGTCTTCCCGCAAATTGATAGCGATCAATCCGATTTTGCGGATGTTCGCGTAATCATCGAGCGGCGTTTTCTTCACGATCCCTTGCCGGGTCGCGAAGAACAAATATTGGTCGCTATTGAACGATTCGACCGGGATTACCGCATTTATCGTCTCGCCCTGTTCGATCTGAATCAAATTAATGATCGGCGTTCCCCGGGCGGTGCGGCTCAAATCCGGAATTTCGTAGGCTTTAAGCCGGTACACTTTGCCCTTGTCCGTAAAGAACAGCAAGTATTGATGCGTATTGGAGACGAACAAATGCTCGACAAAATCGTCGCTCTTCGTCTCCATGCCGATAACGCCCCGTCCGCCGCGCTTCTGGCTGCGGTATGTGGTGACCGGCAAGCGCTTGATATAGCCGGTATGCGTGATCGTAATGATGACATCCTCTTGCGGGATCAGGTCTTCGTCGAGAATTTCGGTGTCGCTCGCCGTAATTTCGGTGCGGCGCTCGTCTCCGAACTTCCGCTTGATCTCCTCGAGCTCGTCGCTAATAATTTGCAGCACAAGCTGTTCGTCCGCCAGGATGGCCTTATATTCCGCGATTTTAACGAGAAGCTCGGCATATTCCGCTTCGATGTTTTCGCGTTCCAGGCCCGTCAGCCGCTGCAGCCGCATCTCCAGAATGGCTTGCGCCTGCTCGTAGCTGAGCGAGAACCGGGTTATCAATCCTTCACGGGCGATGTCCGTCGTCCGGGAGCCGCGAATCAGCGCGATCACTTCATCCAGATTGTCCAGCGCAATGCGCAAACCTTCCAGAATATGGGCGCGCGCCTCGGCCTTTTTCAGGTCGTATTCCGTTCGCCTGCGTATAACTTCGATCTGATGCTGCAAATAATAGTACAGCATATCGCGCAGATTTAGCACTTTGGGCTCGCGGTTGACCAGGGCCAGCATATTGATCCCGAAAGTGGATTGCATCTGCGTATGCTTGTACAAATTGTTCAGGATGACGTTCGGATTGACGTCCCGTCTAAGCTCGATCACAATCCGCATGCCGTTGCGATCGGATTCGTCCCGCAAATCGGTAATGCCGTCGATTTTCTTCTCCCTGACGAGCTCGGCGATTTTTTCGACGAGCCGCGCTTTAATGACCTGATACGGCAGCTCGTGCACGATAATGCGCGCCTTGCCGCCGCTTTCCTCGATCGTGGCGCGCGCACGCATCGTGATCGATCCCCGTCCAGTCTGGTAAGCCTGCCTGATGCCGGCACGGCCGAGAATGAAGCCCGCGGTCGGGAAATCCGGCCCTTTGATATATTCCATCAAATCGAGCGAAGTCAGATCCGGATCGCGAATAAGGGCCTGCACGCCGTCAATAACCTCGACCAGATTATGCGGCGGAATGTTAGTCGCCATCCCTACCGCAATGCCGCCGACGCCGTTGACGAGCAGATTCGGATACCGCGCGGGCAGCACGGCCGGTTCCTGCTCTTCGCCGTCGTAGTTCGGCACGAAGTCGATCGTGTCCTTATTGATGTCGCGCAGCATTTCCATGGCGATTTTGGACAACCGGGCTTCGGTATACCGCATCGCCGCCGCCATATCGCCGTCAATCGAACCGAAGTTGCCGTGTCCGTCGACAAGCATATAGCGCATGGAGAAGTCTTGCGCCATGCGAACCATCGTATCGTAAACCGCAGAATCCCCGTGCGGATGGTATTTGCCGATAACTTCGCCTACGATTCTGGCGGATTTTTTGTGCGGCTTGTCCGGAGACATGCCAAGTTCCGACATCGCATACAAAATACGACGGTGAACCGGCTTCAGTCCATCTCGTACATCCGGGAGCGCGCGGCTGACGATAATGCTCATCGCATAATCCATGAAAGAATCCCGCATCTCCGTTCCGATATCGCGTTCCCGCACCTTCGAACGTTGTTCTTCCGCCATTGTCTACCTCCTGATTTCTATCAGTCCGGACATTACCGGCAATCGATTCGTCGTTACAGTTATCTGAAAATAAAAACGGTTATATTTCAGTCTCCCACATCTTGACCGCGAATAAACGTCGCCGCCTTTTGACGCCGTCGTTAAAAATATGCGGAATCTGCGGCAAAATGGGTGACGGCCCCCCGCACTTTACCCATCCGTCGTCATAATATAGCAATAAATATTATTATAGCATTGAAACGAATCCCTGTCTCTTATTAGGAGGACGCAGTTCATCAGAAAAAAGGCGGGTGACCTTTATTTGCGCATACAACGCGTTCGCAGCAAATGGAAAAAAACCGGCGCGCTGCTGCAGTCCGCAGAATTGAAAAAGCATGTCCCCGATACCCGGTGGTTCGGACGCAAATCGCTCCAGGACATGCTGGATCAATATGGCATGGTGTATGTGAAACCGGATAACGGCTCGTTCGGCAAAGGCGTATTCCGCGTCGAGCGTCTCCATCCGCCGCAGGTCGGCTACCAGTTTCGAATCGGCACTTCGACGCACCATGCGGCAACGTTCGATAAACTGTATGAACAGCTTCAGCAGCGAACGGGAAAGCGGCCATACCTGGTTCAGCGCGGCATTCATTTGCTTACCCACCGCAAGCGAAGATTCGACGTACGGGTTATGGTGCAAAAAAATCCGCATGGAGTATGGGAAACGACAGGCATGATCGGCAGGCTGGGCGACCCCCGCAAAATCGTTACAAACTATCACAACGGGGCCACGCCGATGTCGCTTTCCAGACTGATGACGCAGCATCTGCCTTCCGCCAAGCAGCAGTCGTTCACGGCACGCTTGGCGTCGCTCGGAGCCTTGGCCGCCCGCCAGCTCGAAACCCGCTATCCGCGGCTTAAGGAAATCGGCGTCGATGTGGCGGTCGACAAAGATTTGTTCCCCTGGATATTGGAGATCAACACCTTGCCGGACCCGTTTCTGTTTCGCAAACTGAACGATAAACGCGTATTCCGGAAAATTTACCGGTATGCTGTTTCCTACGGCCGATTCAAACGAAACGGCCGGGCGGCAAGCCGATGATTCCGAAAAGCCGTCCGATGGAACCGGACGGCTTTTGTCGTTTGATAGTCGATGTCAAATATCGAGATTTTTAACGAATTTCGCATACTGCTGAATGAAATCGCGGCGAGGCTCGACGTTGTCGCCCATCAGCGTATCGAATATGGCATCCGCTTCCATGGCGTCGTCAATCGTCACCTGCAGCATCGTCCGGCTCTCGGGGTCCATCGTCGTCTCCCACAGCTGGCTCGCGTTCATCTCCCCGAGACCTTTATAACGCTGCACGTTCACTTTGGCGCCTTCGCCGAATTCTTTGATAATCTGATCCCGTTCCTGCTCGGTCTGGGCGTAACGCACCGTCTTGTTCCGCTCGATCTTGAAGAGCGGCGGCTGCGCAATATAGATATAGCCGGCCTCGATAATTTTGCGCATGTACCGGTAGAAAAACGTAAGCAGCAGCGTCCGGATATGGGCGCCGTCGACGTCTGCGTCCGTCATAATAATGACTTTATGGTAACGCGCCTTCGAAAGATCGAAGTCGTCGCCGATGCCGGTGCCGAGCGCTGTAATAATAGCCCGTATTTCGGCGTTGCTGAGTATCCGGTCAAGGCGGGCTTTCTCGACGTTCAATATTTTGCCCCTGAGCGGCAAGATGGCCTGGAAGTGGCGGTCCCGCCCCTGCTTTGCCGATCCTCCCGCGGAATCGCCTTCGACGATGTACAGCTCGCTGATGGACGCATCCTTGGACGAGCAGTCGGCCAGCTTGCCCGGAAGCGAACTGACTTCAAGCGCGCTCTTGCGCCGCGTCAGCTCACGCGCCTTCCGCGCCGCTTCGCGCGCCCGCGCCGCCTGCAGCCCCTTCTCCACAATTTTTCGCGAAACGGAGGGGTTCTCATCCAGAAATTCCTGGAATTTCTCGGCGAATAGCGACTCCACGATGCCCCGCACTTCGCTGTTGCCAAGCTTCGTTTTCGTCTGTCCTTCAAACTGCGGCTCGGGAATTTTAACGGAGATGATCGCCGTCAGTCCTTCGCGCACGTCGTCGCCGGACAGATTCGTGCCGCTGTCCTTGATCGTGTTCGTTTTGCGGGCGTAGTCGTTAATAATCCGGGTCAACGCGCTCTTGAATCCGGATTCGTGCGTACCGCCCTCATGTGTATTGATGTTGTTCGCGAACGAATAAATATTTTCGCTGTAGCTGTCGTTGTATTGAAGGGCGACCTCGACCTGAATGTGGTCTTTCATCCCTTCGACATAAATCGGTTTTTCATGCAGCGGCTCTTTGTTGCGGTTCAAATATTCGACAAACTCGATAATCCCGCCTTCATAATGGTACGTGTTGGAGGCGCCGGTCCGCTCGTCCAGCAGCGAGATCGTAATGCCCTTGTTGAGGAACGCAAGCTCCCGGATCCGGGACTGCAGCACCTCGTATTCGAATACGGTCGTTTCCGTAAAAATTTCGGGATCGGGTTTGAAGCGCGTCTGGGTCCCCGTCTCGTCGGTCTCTCCGACCACTTTCAAATCGTATTGCGGGACGCCGCGACGGTATTCCTGCTGATAAATTTTGCCGTCGCGCTTGACTTGTACGATAACCTGCTCGGAGAGCGCGTTCACGACGGATACGCCGACGCCGTGAAGGCCGCCCGACACTTTGTACCCATCTCCGCCGAACTTTCCTCCGGCATGGAGAACGGTCATCACCACTTCGAGCGTCGACTTTTTCAGTTTCGGGTGTTCGCCGACCGGAATCCCGCGGCCATTGTCGATGACGGTGACGCTGTTATCTTCGTGAATGATGACTTCGATTTTCGTGCAATAGCCGGCCAGCGCCTCGTCAATACTGTTGTCGACGACTTCCCATACGAGATGATGAAGTCCTTTGCCGCTCGTCGATCCGATGTACATGCCCGGGCGCTTGCGAACCGCTTCCAGCCCTTCGAGCACCTGTATCTGACTTTCGTCATACGTATTTTGATTCAATGTCATTGCCCGTTCACTGCTCCTCTCGACTGCTCATCCTGATTGCTGAGGCGACGGAAATCATCAAAATGCCGCAAAATGATGTGCGCGCTTCTTCAGCGTGGAGGACGAAATCGGCGAATAGTAAATTTTCTGTTTGGTCACCACGATAGATTTCGGTTCCTCTTCTCCGATCGTTTCAACGTCCTTGCGCTTGCGGGCTCCCGCCACGAATTGCTTGGAAAGCTTGGAGGATTGCTCAATCGAGATATCGAAAATAGCTACAAGCTCCGCAGCACGAATGATTTTCTCGCCGCCCAGATGGATATACACAGCCTCATCCTCCTTACTTGCTCCGTATGCCCCCGGTATATTTATCGCTTTAATGCGTCACTTTGCCATTCTGCACCTGATAGATGCCGGCATCCTGAAGTTTGCCGACATCGACGCTTTCGAGTCCGGTCGTTGTAATGAACGTCTGCACTTTGCTTTGAAATGTTTCGATTAGTTGCGTCTGCCGGTTGCGGTCAAGCTCCGAAAGAACATCGTCCAACAGCAGCAGCGGATATTCCCCGATTTCCTCGCGAATCAGCTCGATCTCCGCCAGCTTTAGCGAAAGCGCGGTCGTACGCTGCTGGCCCTGCGAGCCGTAGACTTGCGCTTCCTTCCCGTTGATCGAGAAGGACATGTCGTCGCGGTGGGGGCCGATCAGCGTCATGCCCCGGCGGATTTCCTGATCCTTTACCTGTGATAACTTTATCATAAATTGATTGAATAAAACAGCTTCATCTTGTTCGAGATCGATCTCGAAGGACGGGCGGTATTGCACATCAAGCTTTTCGCCGCCGGCGGTAATCCCCGCATGGATCTGCTCCGCCCATATTTGCAGTTTATGAATAAAGTGTTTCCTTTTTTTCATAATTTTAACACCGTATTCAGCCAACTGCGCGTTCCATACGTCGAGTAGCGCCTCCTGCAGATTCGCCCCCCGGCCGGCCGTCTTCAGGTAATTGTTGCGCTGGACGAGCGCCTTGCCATATTGCTGCAGTGTATGCAAATAACCGGGCTGCACCTGGCCGATTTCCATATCGAGAAAACGCCGGCGCACGCCCGGTGTACCTTTCACTATTTCCAAATCTTCCGGAGCGAACATGACGACGTTGAGCGTTCCGACGAAGTCGCTCAATTTGCGCTGTTCCAGTCCGTTGATTTTCGCTTTCTTGCCTTGCGGGGAAAAAGTAAGATCAAGTGTTACCGAGCCATACCGTTTTTCGACCGTTCCCGATATCCGGGCGCTCTCTGCCTGCCAGCCGATCAGCTCGCGGTCCTTGGACGTGCGATGGGATTTGGTGAGCGCCAGCGCGAAGATCGCTTCCAGCAGATTGGTCTTGCCCTGGGCGTTCGGACCGACGAATAAATTGACTTTGCGGTCGGTATCCAGCTCCAGCGAATCGTAGTTGCGGTAATGCTGCAACGTGATCTGTTTCAAAAACACGCGTTATAGCCTCCCGGTCGTTAATCGTTTCGCGAAACGCCGTCTCGGACCGGCGATCAGCGCCGTATAATCTCAAATGCGCCGAATCCTTCGACGTCCACTCGATCCCCGGGGTACAGCTTGCGCCCCCTTCGGTTGTCGGGCTCTTCGTTGACGGCAACGCTGCGCTCCTGCAGAAAAGGCTTGGCCTGGCCTCCCGTATCGATGCACTCGGACAGTTTCAGAAACTGTCCGAGCGTAATGTATTCCGTATGAATGTAAACAGCTTTCATCCGTTGACAAGCTCCTTTCGCCGCGAATCTCTCATCCGTCAACCTGTCGTGCGGTACGGCAGTATTAGGTGCAGGCTGTAGGGAGCGTCGGTCGGTCGAATGATGATCGGGCTCATCGGTCCCGTAAAGCCGATAAACAGCCGCTCGCTGTCGATAACTTTGAGCGCATCGAGCATATATTTGGAGTTGAACGCGATGCGGAGAGGCTCTCCGTTCAGACTGGCGACGTCGATCTGTTCCGTCACTTTGCCAAGATCCGAAGAACTGGAAGAAATTTCGATCATGCCGTTGTCGAGCGTAACGAGCCGGACGATATTCGTCTTCTCCTCCCTCGACATCAGATAAGCCCGGTCGATCGCGTCGCTCAGCGATTTTGTGTTTAAAACGAGTTCTGTTTTGTACACTTGCGGAATAATCTTGGAAGTGTCGGGATATGTCCCGTCCAGAACGCGGGAATAAAACAGCAGGTTGCCGGTTTTGAACAGCACCTGATTGTCCGCAACGACGATTTCCACCGGTTCGTCCGAGTCGGGGACAAGACGCGACAGCTCGGCCATCGTTCGCGAAGAAATGACAACATTCGAGAAGCGGTAATCGGGATTCGCTTCGACAGTCGCCGTACGCGTGGACAGACGGTGGCGGTCTGTCGCGACGAACTTCAGTTCGCTTCCCTGCAAATACCAGAGAATACCGGTCAAAATCGGCGTCTGTTCGCTTGTCGAAGCGGAAAAAATCGTTTCGCGCACCATCGTTTTCAGCAGGTCGCCCGGAATCCGGATAATCTCGTTCTCGTTAAGCACAGGCAGCACGGGGAACTCTTCCGGATCGAGCCCGACCATCTGAATGTCGGTCGAACCGGAGCGGATCGAGGTTTGATACCGTTCGCCCACCTCGATTTCGACATCATCGGCCGGAAGTTTCTTGACGATTTCGGCAAAAAATTTGGCGGCGAGCACGACGCTGCCGGGCCTGTCTACGCTGACCACGATACGGTCGCCTTGTTCCGACGGAATGTAGCTTTGAATCGAAATATCGGTGTCGCTTGCCGTCAGCGTTACGCCATGATGCGCTACATCGAATTTTATGCCGCCGAGTATCGGAATTGCGGGACGCGAGGAAGCGGCTTTCGCCACTTGCTGGATCGCTTCGTTCAATTCGTTTTTTGCAATAGTCAGCTTCAATGAATTCACTCCTAAACGATTACGGGACTTATAGGTTCGCCGCGCCGTGACGGCAGTTGTGCCGATAATATGGGATGATGTATATTATAACATTTTTTCGTAGTAGACGTAGTAGAGCCGCTGAATATGTGGATATGTGTAGAAAATGGCGACGAAACAAGCCTATCCACATGTGCATAGCGTGTGCATAGGCTTGTCCGGTTGTTCACGTATGTTGTTTGACCTTTTCGGTCAGATTTTGCACGATTTTGAATAATTCCTGGTCCTGCTTGATCAGCTGGGATATTTTTTCATGAGCGTGAATGACGGTCGTATGATCGCGTCCGCCGAACGCTTCGCCAATTTTCGGCAGCGAGAAGTCGGTCAGCTCCCGCGACAGATACATGGCGACCTGACGGGGAAAAGCGACGGCTTTCGTCCGTTTTCTCGCTTTGAAATCTTCGAGCCGCAAACCGTAAAATTCGCCGACTTTCTGCTGAATATCCTGAATCGTAATCATTTTCGGCCGGCCTGACGGGATAATATCTTTGAGCGCTTCCGCCGCCAGATGCGCCGTAATGTCTTCATTAATGAGGGACGAGTAGGCGACGACGCGGATCAGCGCCCCTTCCAGCTCGCGAATGTTCGTGTCGATCTGACTGGCGATATAAGCCATCGCCTCATTCGGGATATCGAGATTTTCCGCTTTGGCCTTCTTGCGCAAAATGGCGATCCGCGTCTCCAAATCCGGAGGCTGGATATCCGTCATCAAGCCCCACTCGAACCGGGATCTCAGCCGCTCTTCCAGCGTCGGAATTTCTTTCGGCGGCCGGTCGCTGGAGATGACGATCTGCTTGCGCTCCTCGTGCAGCGCGTTAAATGTATGAAAAAACTCCTCCTGCGTCGACTCTTTGCCGGCGAGAAACTGGATATCGTCAATAAGCAGCACGTCGATGTTGCGGTATTTCGTCCGGAAACTTTCGCCGCGGTTGTCGCGAATTGCGTTAATGAATTCGTTGGTAAATTTCTCCGACGAGATGTACAGCACTTTGGTGCTCGGATTATGATCCAAAATATAATGGCCGATCGCATGCATCAGGTGCGTCTTGCCCAGCCCGACGCCGCCGTACAAAAACAGCGGATTGTACGATTTGGCCGGCGCTTCCGCTACGGCGAGCGCGGCAGCGTGGGCGAAACGGTTGTTCACGCCGATGACAAAAGTGTCGAATGTATATTTTGGATTCAGCGCATGCGTAAAAGTCTCTTCCTGGACGGCGGGAGCCGGCGCGGATGGTTGGGCCGGTGCGGCAGGCTCGGGATATTTGGCCTCCTCTTCGATCTCGAACTTGACGTCGATCTGTCGGTTCAAGCATTCGTAGAGCGTGTTGCGCACCAGCTTCGTGTAGCGACCTTCAAGCCATTCTACGGCAAATGCCGTGGGCGCCGTAACGACAATTTTGGAGTCGTCGACAAAATAAGCTTTCGTCGCCTTGAACCACGTATCGAAGCTCGGCTTGCTCAGTTTCGTCTGAATCATTGACAATACTTGGTGCCATATTTCGTTGGCATGACTGTCCACAGACTGTCACTCCTTATTTATTCTGCCGAAATTCGGCGGGAAATGCGAAAAAAAACTGTCGAATGGACGGACTGTTTCAGGATATCATCCACAATATGAAGTAACGATTGATCGCAATCGGTCAAGAAGGGGATAAATTGTTCACAATGTTATCCACAGACTGTTGATAATGCGGAGTTCATTCGGGAGTCATCCACAACTAAAACAAATTCATCATAGCAAAATCAGCCCTTTATTTCAACGAAGAAGCGGATTTTATCCACAATTTCAATAGGTTGTGTATAACAGTTATAGACAACCACTAGATATTGTTTACAGCCTGTTAAAAATTCGACAAAAACCGCCGCTTGCGTGAAAATGTTATTCACATGTTGCTAATTCGACGGCGTCTGACGGCCGTCGCGAATGTTATCCACAATCGCCGGTCCGATCCGGCTGCCCGTTCGGCCGGCGCATTGACATTTGCGGCCGGACGTGGTTAAATGGTAAAAGACTTTTTATGAGAAATATAAGGGAAGTATACGATTCGGGTTATGCTTGGCTTATATTTCGAACGCGAAAATGATGCTTATCCGCCTGAGACGAAGACGGCGAAGCCGTTTGCGCCAGGGTCAGGTTAAGCAGGACTGGATCTGCCGAGTGGAGGTGCTAACAAAATATGAAACCGACGTTCAAACCGAACGTAAGCAAACGCAAGAAGGTGCACGGCTTCCGCAAGCGGATGAGCACGAAGAACGGCCGTAAAGTGCTGGCTGCTCGCCGCAAGAAGGGAAGAAAAGTAATCAGCGCCTAAAGGGAAGACCACGTCCGGTGGTCTTTTTTTTTCGGTTTTTACGCGAATTCGCGAATGATGGCCGGTAAAATACCGGAAACGGAGTCTAATTTTGCTTCCGGAAGGCCATTCTAATTAATGATGAAAGAAAGTTCGGTGGTCGAAGCCCGTGCAACGAAAGCTGCGTTTACGCAATCGCGAGGAATTTAGCCGGATTTACCGGTCAGGCAAATCGTTCGCCAACGGCCAGTTCGTCGTCTATTGGTCCAGGCAGCCGGCTGCCGAGCCGTTTCGGCTCGGCGTATCGGCGAGCCGGAAAATCGGCAACGCTGTAGTAAGAAATCGGCTGCGGAGAGTGGTGAAGGAGATCGTCCGTCTCCATGCGGACCGCATCGTGCCCCAGGTCGATTTGATTTTGATCGTTCGCAAGCCGGCCGTTAGTATGAAGACGAAGGAATTGGAGCGGAGCGTGCTGCACGTTTTGCGGAAGGCCGGGTTGCTGAAGCCGCGGGACTGAGCTTTCGGACAGGGCGCGGCTTACGGTTGCGAACGGCCGCCGGAAGGGCGCTTACCTCGCAATGGACAGACAGTTTCTTTGCATACGAAATTATGGTATAGTGTTGAATGAAATGCGATGGCTCTGAGAGAGGAGTTTTACATGTTGTCCCGGATTTCAAATAAAAGATGGCGGTTAGCGGGAGCCATGCTGATCCTGGTACTGCTGCTTGCAGGCTGCTCTACCGGTCAAATGACGGAAACGGAAGATTTGCTTAACGGAAACTTCTGGGAACGAAACGTCGTATACTGGTTCGCGTTGATGCTCGATACGTTCGCCGGATGGTTTAACGAATCGTACGGCTTGTCCATTCTGCTGCTGACCATTATCGTCCGTACGCTGATATTGCCGTTGACGCTCAAGCAGTACCGCAGCTCGAAGGCGATGCAGAAGCTGCAGCCCGAGCTTGCCAAAATCAAGCAGAAATATAAAGACAATCCGCAGAAGCAGCAGGAAGAAACGATGAAGCTGTTCCAGCAGCATCAGGTCAATCCGCTCGCAGGTTGCTTGCCGCTGCTGATCCAGATGCCGATATTTATCGCGCTGTACAATGCGATTTACGGAAACCCGGATATTCGCGAGCATACATTCCTGTGGATGCAGCTCGGAGAACGGGATCCCTACTATATTTTGCCGGTCATCGCGGCCATTACGACCTATCTGCAGTCGAAAATGATGATGTCGACGCAACAAGCCGCTCCCGGCATGCAGGGAATCATGATGATTTTCCCTGTGCTGATCTTTGTTATGGCGCTGTCATTCCCGGCAGCCTTGCCGTTGTACTGGATATATAGCAACATCTATACGATCATCCAAAACTATTTTCTGTATGTGCGTACCTCATCCAAGGAAAAGGAGGGTGTACCTGCGAAATGAAGAAAATCGTCGTGTCGGGCAAAACGATCGAAGATGCTGTGCGTAACGGTTTGGAGCAATGGCAAGTGAGCGAGGATCGCGTAGAGGTGAACGTGCTGGAACAGCCGGCCAAAGGGTTGTTCGGCCTGATCGGCGCCAGAGACGCCAAGGTGGAGCTGACGCTTCGGCCGGATGCGGCGGAAGAAGCCGAGGCTTTCGTGGCGAGCGTCGCCCGCGCGATGGGACTCGACGTCCGGATCGAGCGGCGCGAAAGTCCCGACGGATTGCTCTTCGCCCTGACAGGCGGAGAGGATCTCGGCATGCTAATCGGCCGCCGTGGCCAGACGCTCGATGCTTTGCAATATTTGGTTAATATTGTAGCCAATCGTTACGCAGACCATCATCTTCGAATTGTGCTCGATGCGGAAGATTTTCGCGAGCGTCGGCGCAAGACATTGGAACAGCTCTCGGAGAGGCTTGCGGGCCGGGTAGTCCGAACGAGAAAAGACGTCGAGCTGGAGCCGATGTCGGCGCATGAGCGTAAAGTCATTCATTCGCAGCTGCAGCATCATCCGAAGGTCAAGACATACAGCAAGGGCGACGAACCGAACCGGCGAGTCGTCATTACGATGAAGGTATAACGCTACCGAAGTAAATGTAGACGATAGACGCAGCAATGGCTGGAACGGTCATTGCTGTTTTTCCGTTTATCGAAGGATGCGGTTCCTGGTTTCAGGTTATGATGGAAAGACGGAAACACCGCTTACGAGGGGACTTTTCCTGCGGAAAAGTTAAGCTTATGCTTACGTAGAGACTTTTCTTTCGGAAAAGTGAGTCAATGCTTACGAAGCTATTTTTGCTCCGGAAAAGTTAAGCGTATGCTTTCGAAGAGACTTTTCCTCCGGAAAAGTTTTAGGAGGTGCCCAATGCACACAACACACGACACAATCGCAGCCATATCGACGGCGGTCGGCGAAGGGGGGATTGCCGTTATCCGGGTCAGCGGTCCCGAAGCGATCGCCCGCTGTGCGGCAGTGTTCCGATCGTCGCATGATTTGACGAAGGCGGAAAGCCATACCGTCCACTATGGACATATCGTCGACCCCGTCAGCGGCGAAAAAATAGAAGAGGTGCTCGTTACGGTGATGCGCGGTCCGAGGTCGTTTACAGCCGAGGACGTCGTGGAAATCGGCGCGCATGGAGGCGTTGTAGCCGTCAAACGGGTGCTGGAAACATTGCTGGCCCAGGATGGAATACGTCTTGCGGAACCGGGCGAGTTTACGAAACGGGCTTTCCTGAACGGGCGGATCGACCTGATGCAGGCGGAAGCCGTAATCGATTTGATCCGTTCCAAATCTGACAGAGCGTTTGCAGTAGCCATGAAGCAGGCTGAGGGCACCCTGTCCAAACGTATTCGCGAGCTTCGGCAATCGCTGATCGAGCTGCTTGCTCATGTCGAGGTGAATATCGATTATCCGGAGCATGATGTGGCGGAAATGACCAATGCCTATATTCGCGAACGATGCGGAAAAGCGGTCGAAGAGATCGAGAAGCTGCTAAAAACGGCGAAGGAAGGCAAAATATTGCGGGAAGGCATCGTTACCGCCATCGTCGGTCGGCCGAACGTCGGCAAATCTTCGCTGCTCAATGCGCTGACCAGGGAGAATAAGGCGATTGTAACCGATATTCCGGGTACGACCCGGGATATTATCGAAGAATATGTGACGATTAACGGCATTCCGCTTAGGCTGCTCGATACGGCCGGCATTCGCGAGACGACGGATGTTGTCGAGAAAATCGGGGTGGAGCGTTCCCGTTCGGCGCTGGAGGAAGCCGATCTGATCCTGTTTGTGTTGAATGGAAGCGAGCCGCTGCATGAAGACGAGCTCGAGCTGCTCGGCAAGCTGAAGGATCGGCGCATGATCGTCATCGTCAACAAAAGCGATTTGCCCCAGCAGATCGAACTGGAGCCGATTAAAGCGATCGTGCCGGAGGAATCGATTGTACGCATGTCGGTAAAGGCCGAGCAGGGCCTGGACGATTTGGAGGGAGCGATCAGTGCGCTCTTTTTCGAAGGCCAGCTGGAATCGCATGATTTGACTTATGTCAGCAACGTTCGGCATATTACGCTGTTGAAGCAGGCGCAGCAATCGCTTCGCGATGCGATCGAAGCGACGGAAGCGGGTATTCCGATCGATATTATACAAATTGACATTCGAAACGCTTGGGAGCAACTGGGGGAATTGATCGGGGATGCGGTTGGGGAATCGCTGATCGATCAAATCTTTTCCCAATTTTGCCTCGGCAAGTAATGACGCCAAGCAAGGAGGTATTAGGCAATGGGATATGAAGCTGGTCAATACGACGTAATCGTCGTTGGCGCGGGCCATGCCGGCTGCGAGGCAGCGCTTGCCGCCGCCCGAATGGGCTGCGATACGCTGCTCTTGACGATCAATCTGGATATGGTCGCTTTCATGCCGTGCAATCCGTCGATCGGCGGACCGGCGAAAGGACATGTGGTTCGGGAAATCGATGCGCTCGGCGGCGAAATGGGCCGCAATATCGACAAAACCTTTATTCAAATGCGCATGCTCAATACGGGCAAAGGACCGGCCGTACATGCGCTGCGCGCGCAAGCCGACAAATTTTCCTATCAGCATATGATGAAGAAAACGATCGAGGAAACGGAAAATTTGACGCTTCGCCAAGGAATGGTCGACGAGCTTATTGTCGAAGACGGGCGATGCGTAGGCGTCGTGACGAAAACCGGCGCGGCGTATCGGGCGAAAGCGGTCGTTCTGACGACCGGTACGTATCTTCGCGGCAAAATTATTATGGGCGAGCTGATGTATGAGAGCGGTCCGAACAATCAGCAGCCATCCGTCAAATTGTCGGAAAATTTGCGTTCGCTCGGATTCGAGCTCGTACGTTTCAAAACGGGAACGCCGCCGCGCGTTCATAGAGATACGATCGATTTCGACAAAATGGAAATTCAGCCCGGCGACCCGAATCCGAAGTTTTTCTCGTATGAAACGGAATCGTCGGACAATGAGCAATTGCCTTGCTGGTTGACTTACACTTCGGAGGAAACGCATCAGATTATTAACGAAAATTTGCACCGTGCACCGATGTTTTCGGGGCAGATCGAAGGAACGGGACCGCGTTATTGCCCGTCGATCGAAGATAAAATCGTGCGCTTTGCCGACAAGCCGAAGCATCAGATTTTTCTGGAGCCGGAAGGTAAGCATACGTCGGAATATTATGTGCAGGGGCTGTCGACCAGCATGCCGGAAGACGTGCAGCTGCGCATGCTTCGTTCGATACCGGGAATGGAAAAGGTCGAAATGATGCGCAACGGCTATGCGATCGAGTACGATGCGATCGTACCGACCCAATTGTGGCCCTCTCTGGAAACGAAGCGGCTGCCCGGCCTGTTTACGGCAGGGCAAATCAACGGGACTTCGGGCTATGAAGAGGCGGCCGGTCAGGGCATTATGGCGGGGATCAATGCGGCGCGCAGCGTCCAGGGCAAGGAGCCGATCGTCCTGAAACGGTCGCAAGCTTATATCGGCGTACTGATCGACGATCTTGTGACGAAAGGGACGAACGAGCCTTACCGGCTGCTTACGTCCCGCGCCGAATATCGGCTGCTGCTCCGGCACGACAATGCCGATCTGCGCCTGACGGAAATCGGCTACGAAATCGGTCTTATCTCCGAGGAGCGGTACAACAAATTTCTGCGGAAGAAGCAGCTTGTAGAGGAAGAGATCGAACGGCTTCGCACGACAAAGGTTCGTCCCGAAGAAGCGGCCGCGATGCTCGAATCGTTGTCATCCGCACCGCTATCGAATTCTGTCGACGCACTATCGCTGTTGCGCAGACCGGAAGTGACATATGCGCATCTCGAAACGATCGTGCCTTCGCCGCTGCCTCTGTCGGAAGAAATGAAGGAGCAGGTCGAAATTCAGATCAAATACGCGGGTTATATCGAAAAACAGCTGCAGCAAGTCGAACGGTTGGCCAAAATGGAAAACAAACGGATACCGGCCGACATCGATTACATGGATGTGCATGGATTGGCGTCGGAAGCCAAACAGAAGCTGTCGAACATTCGTCCGCTATCGATCGGGCAGGCTTCGAGAATTTCCGGCGTGACGCCGGCCGACATTTCCATTTTGCTTGTTTATTTGGAGCATTATAATCGCGTTACAGCGGCGCGGGGGTAACCTATGGATGCAACATGGACCTGGTTTCGGGAAAAGCTGTCCGAGCGGCAAATTGACCTGTCGGAGGAGCAGCTTCATCAGTTTGAAACGTATTGGCGGCTGCTCGTAGAGTGGAATGAAAAAATGAATCTGACGGGCATAACGGAGAGAGAAGCGGTATACGAGAAGCATTTTTTCGACTCGATCACGCTTTCTTTCTTCGTTCCCTTTAACGGTGAAATCCGGATGGCCGATATCGGATCGGGCGCAGGTTTTCCAAGTCTGCCGCTTAAAATATGCTTTCCATATATACGGCTTACGATTGTCGACTCTTTGAACAAGAGAATTCAATTTCTTCGTCATGTAACGGAGGCGATCGGTCTGCGCCAGGTCGAGATGATTCATGGCAGGGCAGAGGATGTCGCCCGGCTGCCCGAGCATCGGGACCAATACGATATCGTGACCGCGCGGGCAGTAGCCAAATTAAACGTCTTGAACGAGCTTTGTTTGCCTTTCGTCCGGAAAGGAGGCGTATTCGCGGCCATGAAAGGTGCGAATCCGGCGGAGGAAGTGGCGGAAGCGGGCAGAAGCATACGCGAATTAAAAGGCGAGCTGGAACAGGTATATCGATTGGAGCTTCCTTTCGAACAGTCGGAAAGGCATATTATTACGATTCGCAAAGTCGCTTCGACGCCGCGCAGCTACCCGCGAAAAGCAGGGGTTCCGCTCAAGCAGCCGCTTGTATAAACGTTTGACATGGATGCCATGTTCCACGTGAAACATTCGGCTGCACTTTTACGTATTGGGTATGCTTTGCTTTCGTGCGCAACCGGAACGGCATCCCGAAAGGTTTTTTCCGCTACGCAAGGCTGTCAAGCAGGAAATTGGCAAAAAGCTGGCGAATCTCTTTCATTAATAAGAGAATAATGGAATGAAGGCAAGACGCGAAAATGTTCCAAGCAGTCCGGAACGCCCAATAAGTCGCTTGCCCGGCAAGTATGGGCAAGAAACGGTTAAAGTTATCGGCATATTATATTCGGGTGGTAATTGACGATATGAAAGAACAATTTTCTCGTTTATTCGGGTTTAGCGATCGGAGCAACAATCAGGATGAAGTGAAACAAATTGCGGTGGATCAAATTGATACGAGTCCCTATCAGCCTCGCACCATATTTGACGATGACCGCATCGACGAGTTGTGCCAGACGATTAAAACGCATGGCGTTATACAACCGATCGTTGTCCGTATGCGCAATAACCGTTACGAGATTATAGCCGGAGAACGACGCTGGCGTGCCGTCAGCAAGCTTGGCATGGAAACGATACCGGCCATTGTCCGGGAATTTAACGATTCGCAGGCCGCGTCGATTGCGTTGATCGAAAATTTGCAGCGGGAAGGCTTGACGGCGATCGAGGAAGCGATCGCTTATCAGAAGCTGATCGACCTGCACAATTTGACGCAGGAAAGTCTGGCGCAACGGCTGGGCAAAAGCCAGTCGACCATTGCCAATAAAATACGCCTGCTCAGTCTCAGCGAACCGGTGAAAAATGCGCTCATGGAGCGTAAAATTACGGAAAGACATGCCCGGGCTTTGTTGGCTCTGGACACGGAGGAGCTTCAGGTCAAGGTGCTCCAGGATATCTTGACGAAGGAATTGAATGTCAAGCAAACGGAAAGCCGGGTTGCCTTTTATAAGGAAGTATCCAAAACGAAAAAGTCGAAACGTATTTCTTTCACGAAAGACGTCCGGCTGGCGCTAAATACGATCCGCCAATCGATCGATATGGTATCGGGTACCGGGATGAAGATTAAAACGAATGAGAAAGATCATGAAGATCACTACGAAATTATTATCAAAATTCCAAAACGATAATGAAATCGTTGACAATCGGATACCCCAGCTTGTTGACGTCCGATCGCACCCGGAAAGCTTCGACAAGCTATGCAGTTGTTCCGCAGGTTAGACGATTCGAACGGGGAAGCTCCGATCTGTCCGGTGGCAAGGAGTCGTTTCGGATAGGCGAAAGCGGCGAAGCAAGCCGCTTTTTCTCTGTTTGAGGCGATGCCGCGATATCGGAATTGATATTTCCTTTCCGCCGAAATATAGCGCGCCGCACCTGGCCGTATGCGGCGAGCCTAGCGGCATAATTGCTTACTGCCTAAACATTCGTGCGGTAATCGGCCAGGGGGTTAATCCCTAATCAAGATAGAGGTGAACGGTTTGTCTAAAATTATTGCAATAACGAACCAGAAGGGCGGTGTCGGCAAAACGACAACGTCTGTTAATTTGGGCGCCAGTCTGGCTTCGTTGGGGAAACGGGTACTGCTTGTGGACATCGATCCTCAGGGCAACACGACAAGCGGTATCGGGATCAATAAAGCCGATGTCGAGAACAGCATATACGATGTATTGATCAACGAGGTGCCGGCAAAGGATGCGATCGTCGAAACGGCGATTCCGGGGCTGAAAATTATTCCGGCAACCATTCAATTGGCTGGCGCCGAAATCGAGCTTGTTCCGACGATGTCGCGGGAAGTTCGGTTGAAAAAATCGCTGCAGCTGGTCAAAAACCAATTCGATTATATATTGATCGATTGTCCGCCCTCGCTTGGAATCTTGACGATCAATTCGTTAACGGCGGCAGATTCGGTCATTATTCCTATTCAATGCGAATACTATGCCCTGGAAGGGTTAAGTCAGCTGCTTAATACGATACGCCTCGTCCAGAAACATTTGAATACGTCACTGCAAATCGAAGGGGTATTGTTGACGATGTTCGATGCCCGTACCAATCTGGGCATTCAAGTGATCGAGGAAGTGAAAAAATATTTTCAGCAGAAGGTGTATCAAACCATTATACCGCGCAATGTTCGATTAAGCGAAGCGCCATCGCACGGACAAGCGATTATAACATATGATCCCAGATCTAAAGGGGCAGAGGTATATCTCGAACTTGCGAAGGAAGTGATCATGTATGAGCAAGCGGCTAGGTAGAGGTCTTGATGCGCTTATCCCATCGCTTACCGTCAGTGAAGATGATAAAGTGGTGGAATTGCCGTTGTCGCAATTGCGGCCCAATCCGTACCAGCCTCGCAAAACATTCGATGAAGATTCGATTCGCGAATTGGCCGAATCGATTCGCCAGCATGGCGTCATCCAACCGATTATTGTACGTTCTGTTTTAAAGGGCTATGAGATCATTGCCGGGGAGCGACGGTTCAGAGCTTCACAATACTGCGGCAACGAGACGATTCCGGCTGTCATCCGGTCGTTTACCGATCAGCAGGTGATGGAAATCGCCCTGATCGAAAATTTGCAGCGGGAAGATTTGAATGCGATGGAGATCGCAGTCGCGTATCAGTCGCTGATGGAAAAATTCAATTTAACGCAAGAAGAACTGTCACTTAAAGTAGGGAAGTCCCGTTCGCATATTGCCAACTTCGTACGGTTGTTAAGTTTACCTACGGAAATTAAAGAACATGTTTCACGTGGAACATTGTCGATGGGACATGCCCGCGCCCTGGCCGGTGTGAAGGACGAGAGACAGATGAAGCAATTGGCTTCCGATGCGGTAGCCAACGGTTGGAGCGTCAGAGAACTGGAGGATGCTGTTCAAAAGCTGGAGCGCCAAGAGCCGGAAAAGAATAAGGCGCGCGCCAAAAAACGCGATCCGTATATCGAGCATATTGAGGAGTCGTTGCGCGAACGTTTCAAGACGACGGTAAAAATCAAGCAGCATAAGGATAAAGGGCGCATAGAGCTTCAATATTATAGCAAACAAGATCTGGAAAGACTGTTGGAGCTGCTGCAGCTGGAATAAGGAGCTTCATTCCGGCCTTCGGCCATATACAGACGATCGGCTTTGCAAAGATTGAAACAATGTCTTTGATATACTTAATTGCTGCATACCGTCCGCAGACTTCATGTCGAACAGAAAACCGGTATGCTTTTTTGTTTGCTGCCGGGCTGGTATACTGAAGCATATGCTTGTTTATAGCTATAGATAATCGGCGAAGAGGGGTGGGACAATGGAAAGGCAGGCGGATTCGATCATATATTTGGATCATGCGGCTACTTCATGGCCGAAGCCTCCGGAAGTCATTGAAGCGGTCCGGGAAGCGTTGCTGCATGACACGGCCAATCCGGGGCGCGGCAGTCATCGGATGGCCGTACGGGCCAGCCGCATCCTGTTTGAAGCGCGCAAGCAGCTCGGTCAATTGTTTCGGATTGCGAATCCGAACGATATCGCGTTTATGCTGAATACGACGATGGCGTTGAATGTCGCGATTAAAGGGTTTGTGAAGCCAGGCGATCATGTTGTGGCTACCGCAGTGGAGCATAATTCGGTTCGCCGTCCGCTGGAATATTTGAAACAATCGATCGGCGTGCGCGTCTCCTATATAGAGCCCGATGCCGACGGCGAGCAGTTGGCTGCGCAAGTGGAAGACGCATTGCGTCCGGATACGTCGCTGGTCATCGTCAACCACAGTTCGAACCTGCTCGGATCGATTATGCCCGTCGAGCAGATCGGCGCCTTGACCCGCAAAAGAGGAATTGCGCTGCTTGTCGATGCCGCGCAGAGCGCAGGCGTGCTGCCCATCGACGTCGAGGCGATGGGGATTGACATGCTGGCTTTTCCCGGGCACAAGGGACTGCTCGGTCCGCAAGGTACGGGAGGGCTGTATATACGTCCCGATCTCGAAGTGGCGCCGCTTATGCACGGGGGAACGGGCAGCCAATCGGAAACGCCCGAACAGCCGTCCATTCGTCCGGACCGCTACGAAGCCGGCACGCCGAATACGCCGGGACTGGCAGGGTTGGCTGCGGGCGTCCGGCACGTACTGCATGAGTCGGTCGAAAAAATTTATAATAGAGAATGGGCGTTGACGCAACGCTTATTGGAAGGTCTCCGGGAAGTTCCGGGCATTCGCCTGCTCGGACCGGCTGTCGGGCGTCCGCGGACAGGCATCGTTTCATTCGTGCTGAACGGCGTCGATCCGGCGGAGATGGCTTTTATTCTCGATCAGCATTACGGTATTGCGGTTCGCGCCGGCTTCCATTGTACGCCTCTGGCGCATCATTACGCCGGAACGACGGAAACGGGAGCGGTCAGAGCGAGCGTCGGATATGGAACGGACGAACAACACGTAGATGCATTGATTGAAGCGGTAAAGGAAATAAGAAAACACTATACGTGAAGATTTGGACAACAGGCAGCGTTTGTCGGGCACATCGTGGGGGAGCGGATGGAATGATATGAATGAATGGTTGAATAGTCCGGATCAATTTGTTGCAGTATTGGCTTGTTTGGGCGTGTTGGTTTTGCTCGTCATGCTGTTGTGGATCAGGGTCGGCATTTTAAGCCGCCGTTTAAAAAAATTGCGTGCGCAGTATTTGCAGATGATGGGAAAAACCGGCGTCGCCAATCTGGAAGAAATCATTTTGGAATTGAAAGAACGGCTTTCCGGACATGATGAAGCCATCCGCGGCCATCAAGCCGGGATGGAACAGATCAAGGACGCGCTTCACAATCTAAAAGGCCACGTCGGCGTCGTCCGGTATAATGCGTTCGGCGAAAGAGGAAACGATCTGAGCTTCTCGCTGGCCATTGTAAGCAAGGAGCAGGATGGCGTCGTATTTACCGGACTGTACGGCCGGGAGGAAACTTTCGTATATGCCAAGCCGCTGCAGGGAGGGGCATCGCCCTACCCGCTTACACCGGAGGAACGCGAAGCGATCAATCTTGCGCTGCAGCGCAAGTAGACGAGCTTTTGCAGGCCGTAATGGCGGTATACAGACTCTGGGCGATAATTTCCGACATGCGCATCACGAGATGAAGCCGCGTATTCTGGAGCACGAAATATTCCATGAAGCCGCCGACATTGACAATACCGGTCATGTGAATATCGCCGACGGGAGGAAGCTCCTTGTTGACGCCGGCGCCCGGACGTACCGGCCCTTTGCCGACCTGAATGCAGCCTACGCTGGAAACTTGTCCGAGACACGCGTCAATGCCAATAATGAACGGCATGCTGATCTGATGGCGGATGCGTGCCAGCGTCTCGTCCAGGTTCATTGCATGGACCGGTTCCTCCAAGGTGCCGAACAGGTCGAAGAGGGAGCTGTTATGGCGGCTCAAGGCCGTGCCGACAAGAGGGCCGAGCGCATCGCCGGTCGAGCGGTCAGTACCTATGCAGACGATGACGATGCGCTGATCTTTCGCGGATTCGCCGATGATCGAGATGAGCCGGCGGGTCAGCAAATTGACGACATCCGGATCGGTATAAGGAATTTTGAACGGCGTTTCTTTCGAGTGAACCAGTTTCATAGCTTCCCCCTCGCCTCCATGTAAAGTATTACTAGTATATGGACGAGACAACCTTTTTATACTACGGGAGGTAAGAGATGCTCATTGCGTTCGATTCGACGCAGCAAGCGCTTCGCGCCGAGATGCTTCTTGAATATGCGGAGATTGACATCGACATTTGTCCGACGCCTAAAGAAATAACGGCAGGCTGCGCGCTCTCCATTCAATTTCCCGACGAAGATCTGAGTTGTGTAAAAGAGGTTGTCGTCAAGGAAAAGGTGGAGATCCGCGGCATATTCCGATTAACGGAAAATGGGTATGAGGAGATAAGGGAATGGCATGAGGAAGATTTTTGAAGTTGACAATTCGGAAGCCGTAACCGAAGTCATCGAGGACGCCTATAATTGGGCAGTGAATCCTGACGTATGGCGGGACATCGGAATCGGCGCAATACGCATCCTGTTGATCATCGCTTTTGGGCAGCTTGTAATCTGGATCATTCACAAGGCGATCGACCGTTTTCTGGAGCGCGATACTAAGCGATTGCCGCTGCGGATGAGAAGGGTCCAAACGGTCGGCAGATTGTTGAAAAACATAGCGTCCTATGTCTTATACTTCGTTATCGGGATGCTTGTGCTGTCCGAATTCAATATTAACCTCGGACCGCTCCTTGCCGGAGCCGGCGTGCTTGGACTTGCGATCGGTTTCGGCGCGCAAAGTCTTGTGAAAGATGTTATTGCCGGCTTCTTTATTATTTTGGAGGATCAGTTCGCGGTAGGCGACGTCATCGAGACCGGAAAATTCAAAGGAACGGTGGAAGTCATCGGTCTTCGCGCCACCCGGATTCAAAGTTGGACAGGAGAAGTTCATATTATACCGAACGGTATGATTAGCGATGTGACGAATTTTTCATTAAACAATTCGCTTGCCGTCATCGATATTCCGATCCCTCATGAAGAGAACATCGAGCGGATCACGGAAGCGATCAATCATACATTAAGTCAATTGAAAGAACCGAATTTGGTAAGGACTCCGGAATTGATCGGTATTCAATCGCTCAATGCAAGCGAAGTGGTACTGCGAATCGTCGCGGAATGCCGTCCGAATACGCAGGCGGCCGTAACCCGGGCCATCAATATTGCATTGAAGAAGGCTTTGGACGAACGGCGCATGGAAAAAGACAACGGATGAACGGTTGTTAGAAATGGGAAGAGAAGGGAGGAGCATTATCCATGGAGCGTAAGCAATTTCAGCTTGGGGACATCGTACAGATGAAGAAGCCGCATCCGTGCGGCACGAATGAGATGGAAGTGATTCGAATGGGGATGGATATCCGGATCAAATGTGTCGGCTGCAAGCACAGCGTACTCATCCCCCGAGCCAAGTTTGAGAAGAATATGAAAAAGGTGCTTCGGTCGGCCGAACCCGCTCCGCCGGATGCGGAACCGTAATGCGGCAGCGTAAAGGGGAAGCGGATGCTCAGGCTCAGATCGCCGGCAGCAGAATGCGCGGTTGGTTAGGATATAAAGGCGGTCTGAGCCTCACGCATTATGAAATGACCGAAATTTCTGTCTAATTGAAAATGGATCAAGTAATACTTGCAACAAAACAAACGCTGTGATAGAATAAATTTTGTTGTGGAGAGGTACCCAAGTGGTCCAAGGGGGCTGACTCGAAATCAGCTAGGCGTCTCACGGCGTGCGTGGGTTCGAATCCCACCCTCTCCGCCATAAAGGTAAAACGTAGATAAAGCGGCCTGACAGGGCCGCTTTTTGTATGCTTCGGGCTTGACGCCGTTCTCTTCGATGCAGCCGATCGCACCGTACGTCCGGCAAGGAGCGGCATGCTTCGCCATGGGGCGATATCGCTGCAGCAGTTCTGCAGCTCGCCGTCGCCGTATGCAGCGGTGGGCGGCGACGAATAGCCCTTCGAGACGATTTTTACCGAACCGCTATTCCTTTCCGAAGCCGCGGCGGAAAAGCAGGCCGGTCGAAACTTTGGCGCACCAGAGCGCGAACACGACGAACAGCAGACTCCAGGCGAATGCGGGCATCACGGTCATTTGCCCGAGAATCGCGGCATCTCCGGCCGCTTCGGGTTTGACAAACGAAAGAGACAGAATGACGAACGAACTGATGACCGATTCGACCAGAAAGATGAACGCGATTAGCGTGTAGTAACCGGTTTTGAGCCACGGAGGCGCAAACGCATAGATAAACCCGGTCAATACGCCAAAGCCGGCGCACCAGGCCATGCCGTATCCGTTGCGGACAAACAGCGCAAGGCCGATCGCCGCCAGAATCGTGACGATAACAAGTCCCAGCCCTTCTCTCCGGCGGGCGTAAAGGTAAAACAGCAGCACGGTGAACAGCGAAGAGCCGACATATCCGGCAAGCGCTATGAAAACGGCCGTTCCTTTACCGGAATAGGACGATAACGTTACCCCGCTTTGATCGGAAAACAAATAAATGTACATCACGTCGCCGGAGAGCAGCAGCGTTACAACGGCGTGGGCCATCTCATGAATCAGCGTATTCACGTTCCGGAAAAATTCCGAAAAAGGCAGCAATCGTGTAAGAACGGCGGTAACGAACAGGATGCCCCCCATCATCAGCCAAGAACGAATCGATAATCCCCTCTTCCTGCCTTCAAGGCGGTAATGAACGGCCTGCGTCATTTGACAATGATTGTATCATATTCATACGGTCGGCCGCTTGTTTACGATTTCAGGAAAATTGATGAAACAGCAAAAAAGAGAGCCCGTATGGGCTCTCTTCCGACGGCGGTTGATGGTTGAGTCATTGAAATGCACAGGCAGCTTCAGAAAACGGGGCACCGCTTGCTCGCTTCAATTTTGTCGGCAGACCGTATGGACTGCTTTGCAAAATCCGCGATCGGGCGTGTGTGTTACAGACATCGTCTTTGGCACATCCCTCCGCTTCTACGCTGAGTGGATCAAATCCTCATGTCGTTGTTGCACCAAATGGTTCAACGGAACCACACCTCTCTTACGCCGTCAAAATTAGAATGCGCAAGCGCGGCGGGGAATATGCGCCGCCGTTTCTTCCGGATTTTCTCTAACGCATTCGTTTCCATTTGCGATTATGATTCGTGGTGTCGGGAAACCGCTCACCTTTGCGAAGCCGGATTTTATGAGGATTGTTAATGCCCATATGAAACGAATTTTCGCCGTCTTCGATGTAAATGCCGTCGTTCGGCGCTTTGTCGCCGGGCTCGAATCGGGTCCATTCACCCATCTGATGCGTCGCCTCCATCCCTTTAATGGCATCGGAGCGGTTCGTAAGCTCCCACAGAATAGTGTGTGCGGACAACGCAAAACGATGCATCGCCGGTCTCCGTATTCTTGGCAGCGCAACGGCGTGCCCGACGACTGCTTTTCTCTGCCGGGGCAGACCGGCAACGGCTTCCGTGATGAAAGGGACAGCAGCGCCGTAAACCTCGGACGAGTTGTATCTGATCGGCTAACTGCCGGACAGACGGCAGGATTGTTTTTACCACAGAAGTACGAGAGATTACGAACGATTTTCTCCTCTAAAGGAGCGTTAGAAATACGAACAAAGCTCCGTCTGATTTTATGAGCAATTCAATTCAATTTTAGGGAGGGTACATATTTGAAGTTGAATGCAAAGTATTTCGTTGTCTCCATGTTGATCCGTGGTCCTACTCATTCCCGGTCAGGTTTTTGGTTCCAGCAACAAGGCCCAAACAAGTTCACCGCCCGATAATGTAGGTCCTTTCACCATCTTCGATCCGAATTTCAAATACCTTGACGATGGAACTGGTAGTTTGTCCAATATCGGGGATAACAAAGTCAGAGTTTGGGGCCAGACCTTGGGTACCCAAAGAGTTGACACGATTGGTGTTCAGGTTACGTTGCAGAGGTGGACGGGTTCACAGTGGATCGATGTCAATACGGGAGCCAATAGCACGTTTTCCAATGCCTCGTATGCTTACTCCAGTCGCGAAATAAGCGTATCGACGGGATACTATTACCGGGTTAAAACCAGGCATTGGATTGTATATGGAGACGTGCGCGAGGAAGGAACCGTTTACTCGGATTCTTTACTGATCAAATAATAAATTTACTCAACTTTCGCAGCTTAAT
>NZ_JBCNFP010000117.1:0-39950 GCF_050481165.1 Paenibacillus cisolokensis | reverse complement strand
TGGAGCCCTTTTCACGTTTCCAAGGAGCTGTACTTTCGAAATTCAGGTTCAATTGAACTTCCTCCTCGCGCCAAAAGTCGACCCGGATTACCAACAAATGTTTGCCCTTCAGGAACATCCTTCGTGATGACGGCCCCTGCACCTACGACAGCATGTTCTCCAATGATAACTCCTGGGAGCAAGGTTGCATTATTCCCGATTCTTGCATGTTTCTTTATGACGGGTCCTTGATGTTTGTAGTTTCCAAGTCCCATGTATTTATCGTTGGAGGTAGAACAACAAGGTCCGATAAATACCTGATCTTCAATAAGCATGTCGCTGGTAATGTAAGATGATGTTTGAATGGTGACACGTCTTCCGATAACTGTTCTAGGTTCAACAATGACATTGCGCCCAATAATACTGCTTTCTCCAACCGAAACGCGTTCCCGAATACTGGCCATATCTCCCACAAGGACGTCATATTCCAATGTTACCCCGCGATAAATAACAACCTCGCTGCCGATTTTTACATGATCTCCGATGACAAGCGGATTCAGTTCAGTAGATGGTTTTAGCGCCACCTTTTTATTATGAAATGGAACCTTTCCAAGCACGCATAAATCGCCAATCTGAACATTGTCCCCAATCTGAGTGCCGCTCTTAACGACAACAAAATTCCCGATCGTTACATTGTCTCCGATCCTGACTCCCGGTTCCAAACTAACATGCTGGCCCAGGGTTACATTTTTCCCGTATATGACAGACGCTTCTTCCATGTTTTGTGCCTTACTCCCTTCCCCCTATAAATTCGTATCTAGCGGACAACAGATGAATTGGGTTTACATCAAACGGTCCCCAGAATTAGGTAAGGGGGTTCTTCCGGTGAAAACTGAATTTGGTCTGCGGATTCCAGCCGTACATAAACCCCGTGATTTTCAAAGCTATTGAAGCGCCAGCCATGGGCGAGATGCTCCAAGTGAAAGCTTTCTTCCCTCGTACCCGGCGAAATTTGCCTTCTATTGATCATTTCCGAGAGTGTGGGACGAACACTTTGAATATGTTGCTCATCCCATCCTGTAGTAATTTCGTGAAGATAAAGTTGAGCTTCCAGGTTCCCGACGGGAAGAGGTACATATAGTGTCATGGAGATCAACGCCATATCCTCTGGAATCACCGCGATGTTAAATGAAACGTACATTTCCTTTCCATCAACAAAAAAACGGTTGGGAATAAATAACGAAGTTTTCACTATCGAATTCAACGCTGTTCCCTCCTTCTCTCGGGTCATCAGCTGGGCAGCTGTTCATAGATTCGCTCCAGCGTATCCACTACAACCTTCTTGTCGTGATATTTCTCTGCGTATGCCCTTCCTCTCATGCCCAGTTCACTCCGGGTTTCCGGATTTTCAAGCAAAAATTTGATTCGATCTGCCACGTTGTCCGGATTTGCGTTCACAATCGGTAACTCCGGCGGGAACTTGAGCGCCAAATCGTCCCTAATATAGGCAATCACCGGCTTCCCACAAGCCATCGCTTCTACACTGAACAAGCCGTGGGATCCGCAGCGGATTTGGTCAACAATGATATCCGCTTCGCTAAAGAGCTTGACTGCTTCTTCGTGATTCATTTTTTCGATGCGAAGATATTGAAAGTCGTACGATTTCTCCAATTGTTTGATGGCCGCCTCAATCACCAAAGTCCCCTTAAAATCAGGGTTAGTCGGTGCGTGAAGGATCAACGGCCGCCTTACATCCTTCTTCGGGAATACGGGAGTGAACGGTTCAAGGTCAATAGCGATCGGCACCACGTGAACCTTCTTGTAATATCGCTCCACGTAAGGGTAGACCTCGTAATCTTGCACGATCGCCTCATCCACATATCGGCTGATTTGAACCAAGCGATCATGCATGACCTCGTTTGCGGGAGAGTCCCCCGTGTAAACATACGGATTATTTTCCCTTGCCTGCTCGTGAAAACGAACATCGTTCCCCCAATGGTGCATGATCATTTTTTTGCCCTTGCTTTTGATCAACTCAAGATCCTTGTATCCGGGAATCAGGCTGCTGGCATAATGGAAGTGGAATACATCGAAAAAATTGATAATGTGCTTGGAGGTATTCTTGATTTCATCGAGATTGGTATTGATGAGATTGTCCCTGTAACCCAAGTAAGAGTGAAAAATGTTGTAGCCTGTGGCCAAGTGTCCTCTCCGCTTCAGCTCGCCGCACATAATGCCCATCTGTCCGGCGATCTCGATAATACCGTGGAAGACCTTCATTCCCGCTCCCCTCCCAGCCACTGATACGTCTTGAGAAGACCTTGTGCTAATTCGGTCTGCGCCTTCCACCCCAGCATCCGATACGACAGCCCGGCATCCAAACACCTTCGGTAGACAACGTCAACAGGCCGCTTCGGTTGATAGTTTACGACCGGAGAAGTAATACCGCAGATCTCGGCGATCATTTCCGCAAGCCGATTGACGCTCGTTTCAACGGCCGTTCCAATATTAAACACGTTTCCGACCGCAGCCGAATGGGTTCCGGCCGTAAGCAACGCTTCAACGGCATCCTCAATGTAGGTGTAATCCCGCGTTTGTGTGCCGTCGCTGTAAATTTGGAAAGGAAGCCCGGCGGCGGCAGACTCAAAAAATTTGGCCACAACTCCGCAATAGGGATTGCTGGTGGATTGCCCGGGACCGTACACATTGGATAAGCGCAGTACGGCGATAGGCAATTGATACATCCGTTGGTAGACTTGGCAATAATGTTCCATTGAAAATTTGCTTGCCGCGTAGGGTATAGTCGTCTCGTAACTGGATTCCGGAGTCGGGAGCACATCGGCGTTTCCGTAGACAGAGGCTGTCGAGGTATATACAAATCGTTCGAGCTTCGGACATCTTTCTTTTGCTTTTTTCAACAGCAAGTAGCCGCCGTATAAATTCACATGAAAATCAACATCCGTATTTTGAGCGGACATGACCAAATTTCTGCATGCCACATGATAAATGTGGGTGGTCCCCGGGAGAACCTCGTCCAGCAGCGATTCATTGACAAACGACTCTTCGATAAATGTCAACCGTTCCGAGCAGGGAACATTCTCTCGCCTGCCGGTCGAACAATCATCGATTACAATCACGCTTCGGGATAAGGGCAGAATCCGCCGCAAAAGCTGGGATCCGATAAAACCGGCCCCTCCCGTCACAAGCACTTTGTCAAAGAGAAAACTCACTTCCACTCCTCCATTTCTGCCATCGTCGATGTAGAAAAACCGGTGATAGGCATCTTAACGGCCTGATGCGTCTTGACAGAATGGTATAAGGCGAAAATAATCTCGAGAGCCTTCTTCCCTTCAGAGGCAGAAATCACCGATGAGCCTGGTATGCCTTCGACCGCACGAATAAACTGCCGGTACATCTCGAAATGCTCATCCGCATCGTCGTTTGGAACGGGACGCATGGCGGAAGGATCGGCAAACGACCACTTACGGATTTCATTCAGCCCGATTCCCCCGATGCTGACTGTCCCCTTCTCACCAAATAATGTAATACTGTTATCAAAGTTGCTGGGGTAGGTCAGGGTGTTGGCTTCGATGACACCAATCGAGCGGTTTTGGAATTTCACGATTCCGGCTGCGACATCCTCGGTTTGTTTCGGCAAGGTTCCTCGAAGCATGCTTGCGTACACTTCTCCGCAATCCCCCATAAACCATTGCAACAAATCGACCAGATGGATCCCCTGGTTCAGCAGCATGCCGCCATCCAGATCCCAGGTTCCCCTCCACGGCGCGTCCTCGTAATAGGACTTGGATCGGTTCAACCTCATGGAAGCTACGCCCAAAAATACATGCCCCATCGCCCCGGTTTGAATCAGTTCCTTGATCCGCTTCATAAGAGGCCTGTATCTTAACTGGTGGCACACCTGTACGATCACTTGATGCTGTTCTGACATTCGCACAATTTCTTCCGCATCGTATAGGGAGAGCGCCATCGGTTTTTCCAGGATGACGTGCTTTCCGCTTGCAATCGCTTGTTTCGCAAGCTCGGCATGAAAAGCGGACGGTGTGGAAATAATGACCGCTTGAATTCCGTCATCCCGCAGCAATGCGCCAACGTCCCGGTATTTTGCGATTTTCTCTTCAGAAGCGGTCTGTTCCCTGTATTTCTGTTCCGTATAGTTCATCCGCTCCTCCTGAACGTCGCAAAGCGCGGTTAACCGCGCCTTATCGCACTTCGCGACCGAAGCGACGTGCCGTTCAGCGATTCTGCCGCATCCGATTAATCCGAATCCGATCATGACTTGATCTTCCCTTCAAGGCTGAGCAATGCCTCGATCACTTGGTCCTGTTCACTCTCATAAAGAAACGGGCTCATGGGTATAGCGAGCAGCTCTTCGGACAGGCGTTCCGCAACAGGCAGCGAACCCGGCCTATAACCCAAATGCGCATAGGCTTTCTGCAGGTGGAGCGGACAAGGATAATAGACCCCGCTGTGAATGTTGCGCTGTGCCAACGCCTCCTGCACCCGATCTCTCCGCTGGGTCTTAATGCAGAAAAGATGGTAAATATGCGTTCTGTCCTCTTTTGCAGGATCCGCCCGCAAAGTATTCAAAGGCTTTAATGCTTCGCGGTAACGGTCCGCCAAGCGCCTCCGCACCCGGTTCCACTCATCGATCTTCCGCAAACCGGTCCGCAAGATCGCCGCGTGAATCTCATCCAAACGGCTGTTGTAGCCGATCTCGTCATGATAATATTTTCGAGTGCTGCCATGCTGGCGCAGCCGGCGAATTCGCTCCGCGAGATGCTTGTCGGAGGTCGCAATGAGGCCGCCGTCACCGATCGTGCTTACGTTTTTTGTCGGAAAAAACGAAAAACACGCCGCATGGCCGATACTGCCCACCCGCATTCCTTTATATTCGGCCCCGAACGCTTGGCAGGCATCCTCAATCACGACCAACCCGTATTTGCCGGCAATGTCCATAATTTCATCCATGTCCGCAGGCTGTCCGAACAGATGAACGGGAATGATGGCTTTGGTTGCCGGCGTTAGCTTTTCTTCAATGCTTGCCGGGTCGATGCAATACGTTTCCGGATCCACATCGGCAAAAACGGGGGTGGCTCCGACCCTGGACACCGCCTCGGCGGTGGCAAAGAATGTAAACGGCGTTGTGATGACCTCGTCACCAGGCCCGATGTTGTAGGCTTCTAATGTCAGAACCAGCGCATCCGTGCCGTTGGCAACGCCGATGGTCTCGGCAACTTGCAAATAATCGGCGACTTCTTTTTCCAGCATTTGAACATTGGGACCAAGCACGAATTTCCCCGAATCAATCGTCTCGGCAACGGAGTTCAAGATCTCATGCTTTATTGATCGAAATTGACGCACCAAAGGAACTAATTCTATCATGTGTTTCTCTCCTTTTCCCCCTAAAGCTCTCGTATATGAATGGCCAAATTCGATTTAAATGTCTTTCAAATGTATGCTCCGCCAAGATCTTCTTCCTTGCCTTGAGTCCTATACGCATCCGTTCCTCTGGGTGCTTTAAATAATACCGGGCGTACTCTATCGTTTCTTCGGGCGAGGAGGATAAAATGATTTCTTCCTCGTGTTCAAAGAGTCTTTCCAATTCTTCCGTACGGCTGGCAAGCATCAGTGAGCCGGAACCTAAAATTTCGAAGGTTCGCTGGGTGACCTGATCCCGGGCATTTTGAATGCCCAGCATAATTTTGCTTTGATGATAAACGGCTACCGTATGCTTGTAAGGCAAAAACCCGTGTGCAGCGGATGGAGTGATGGATGCGTTGAACTCCTTTTCCAGGAAATCCTTGCTCTCCATCCAGTTGTGACCCCAAACGTCGACCCTCACATCCATTTGAAGCAATGGAAATAACAATTGCTTCAGGCTGTCGTATCGGTACGTTTTCGTTTCCAAATGCGTTGTCCCGACGAAGGCAATCTCGTATATTTCCTCCGTTTTCATTGTTTTTGGAGGAAACAATCGCGGATTAAACGCAAAGTTCAAGTACTCCGATTCGATTCCCATGCTGCGGTAGTTCTTCACGCAATCCGGATGGATCGTCAAGACCATATCCGGTTTCACACGGCGAACATACGGCAGCGAAATACCTTCAAAATGAATTTTATCTTCCGTGGCCCAATAAATGTGGTATAACGAGTACTTTTCGCACAACTCCGGCAGAACATCAAGGGAGGGATCGAACATCGGTTTGTCGATTCCGACCGTAATCAGCATTTCCGGGCGAAAATGCGCAATTCCAGCTTCGATCTCTTTCATGTTCCACGAGGTTTGGTAGTAGATCTTGTGTCCGATTTGGGATAGTGCGTCAGCCAAACTATTGATGTAGCAAGAGAGATGATTCAAAAAAAATATTTTCATGACGTCAGCTTTGTCGCCCCCCGTTCCGGTTGATATCCACTTTACCGGCCTTCACCCAACGATAGCCCGCTTGACGCGCCCGCTCGCAATAATCGTCAAATATACCTGATCCAGGTGTTTGAGGCTTCTGAAAGTAACCGATTTTGACTATCAATTCGCGTTTCATAAGGATGCATTCGTTGGAAATCTGCTCAATACGCTGCCACTTGTTCAACCCCGACTCATTGACATATGCAGTAGACGTCGGGCGGGCAATGCCGATCTGGTCCGCTAGATACACATCTTCAAGCATATCGGTAAGCCAATGGGGCTTCACAATTGTTTTTTCCGTCAATAATCACCAGGTTCTCTCCCGACGACAGCTTCAGTCCGTTATTGCAAGCCGTAATAAAAGTTTGCTGCCAAGGCAAGGAAATCATCGTGATCCGTTCCTTGCAGCAATATTCATATGTTCCGTCATCGGATCCGTTGTCGACCACGATGATTTCATATTCCTCATCTGTATGTTTGCTGATCGAGTTCACACACTCTTTAAGAAGCTCGACTGCATTATAAGTCGGGATGATCACGTTCGTATTGATCATCTTTCGCTTCCCCCTTATTTTCAAAGTCCCGTTGGCGTACGTTGTCCTTGAACCACAACCGGGGACCCGAATCTTTCATCAATTCATGCAGGGCTTCCAAATGATCGCCTAAAATGAGCCTCTCCACCCGATTTCCCAAGCCAGTGTTCCCTCTACGAATCCGGTTGCTTGTGATGACGTCCACTGTTTCAGGCGATTTGAGTATGGACAGACCGAGCCGAACGGCCCTCGCGTGGGCTACAGGAGGAACCGCCAATACGCCGTAACCGATCTTCTTAACGGCATTGCGGGATAGTGCATGAGGTATAGCGGTTAATGAATCGGAAAGCAGATCCTTCCTTCCCAGGCAAACATTCAAAAATTGCTTGGCGACGGATACGGAGTCTATTCTACCGCTTTTCGGCAGAAGCGAAGAGATCGGATTCAGAACAACGTCCGCTCCCTTCTCCATTTCATAAATGAACGGCAGGAGGAGATCGACGCCAATCGACATATCCCCATCCAAAAAAAGCAATATTTCCGAGTTGGAAACCTTCGCTCCGACCGCTCTTCCCACATCGTAGCCAAGTGCCGCATCGAAATAAACGACTGTAATGCGATTTGGATAATGACGAACTACTTCATGGCTGTTATCTGTAGACCCGTTAAGTACGACGATGATCTCTTCAAACGGAAGGCGCGTCAGCTCGCCAAGTTGAGCTTTTAGCGTTTCGCTTTCGTTCATTGCCGTAATGATGCATGCTACGGATTTCGCGGTTGGCAGCAACAAGTCACAGGTAATGTTGATATTTACCGCTTCGCAAAAGCCGCGAATAAACTGTCTGCAACTGTGCGGATAGTTGATATCCGTTATATTCTTGAATCCTTGTTCTTTAAACCACTTCGCCCAGCTGGCATTTAAATAGCGGGTCCATTGAATTTCTTCCGGAGGTTCACAGTGAGCCGTTTTGGGCCAAAACCACCCCACGGAGCGCAAACCAGTATCATATAGGTCTTTGACCTTACTTATTTTCCCTTTTCGCACGCGGCGATTTTCCGATTTGCGGACGGCACGGATATTGTCTTTAGCACGATTGCCCTTAACTCGTGAGTTCATTTTCATCTCAGTCTCTCACCTTCTCACGTTTCCTTCCGAAATCGGGATAATTCGCCCGGGAATCACCTCGAGTAAGGATCCAATGGATAGCTTCAAGGTGATCCCCTACAATAAGGTCCTCGACCGAATCTGGAGACTTTCTTCTTGGATTTAGCGCACCTACATCGACAAAACTGACCGGTTCGACAACAAGGCCGCTCAATACGGCAATCGCCTGTGCTTTTGGCGGCACCATCAGCTGCTCACAGGCGATGACCTTCAAAGCCTTTTGGCTTAGCGCGTGCGGGACCGTCGCCATCGAAGCGGCGCCTAAATGAGGGGACGACAATAATTCGTTCAAAACCCTCTTGGATAAACGGACGCGTCCGAGACGGTCTGGTCCCTCATACTTGTTTAAGGCTACGTCCACTCCACGTTCCAACGCTTGAATAAATGGAACAAGCTGCCCGGAGTTAATGACAAAATCTCCATCGATGAATAACATCATGTCTCCCTTTGCCGCCTTTGCTCCTATGCACCGTCCGACATCGTAGCCTAGCGGAGACGGGTAGCGGATTACTTTGGCCCCCATTTGTTCGGCAATTTCTGCGGAACCGTCGGTTGATCCGTTGTCAACGACAATGACTTCTGTTTGAGGGTGGACATCTCGGGCTTCCATAATGATCCTAGCGATGGTGCGAGATTCATTATAAACTGGGATAATGACTGACACTTTGGGATTTTTAGAGTTTTCGACAGGTGTCGCTAACTGCGGATTCATTTCAGAGCGGCTGTTTTTCACCAAATGCTTCATCCGGCCACCACCCCCTATTTTTCTAACCATTCTATTAGAACAGTCTTCACTTCGAGGCGGCTAATACACAATTCTGAATATAAATTTCATTTATCCCGTATTCGTCCTTGCTAATTGATACACTTTAAGAATTTGCTCTGCAACCTTCCCGCTCTCGTGCTGCCTCTCGACATAACTTCTGCCGGCCAAACCCGCTTGCAGCCGTTTTTCCGGCGACAATAGCAAGTCCTTAAGCACGTCATAGATGGTATCCGGATTCGCTATGCTGATGGGAAGACCGACATATTTCGGCAGTAAATCCGGCCTTATATAAGCGATCACCGGTTTCCCGAACGCCATCGCTTCCACGCTCAGCAGCCCGTAGGACCCGCACAAAATTTGATCGATCACAATATCGGCCTGACGATACATGCGAACCGCTTCCTCATGGGACATTTTCTCAATGCGATTGTACCTAAACGGCATCTCCTTGCGCAGTGCCTCGATGGCTTTCTCGATATGGAAAGTTCCTTTAAAAGCTTGATTCGTAGGCGCATGCACGACCAGCGGATTCTTCTCCGCAAGAGACGGATAGGCCGGTGTAAACCGGTTCAATTCGATCGCCAGCGGAATTACATGAACCCGGCGGTAATACGGTTCAACGTATGGAAGCACTTCGTAGTCCTGCACAATCACGTCGCTGATATAGTGCCCGAGTGTGGTTAGTGTACGCCGAACCGTTTCCTCCGGAGGGGAATCACCGGTATAGACATATGGATTGTGCAGCCTGGCGATGCTGTTCATCCGGACGTCATTGCCCCAATGATGCATGACGACCGGCTTGCCAAGCTGCTTAAGCAGCTCCAAGTCCTTGAATTTCGGATAAAGGGACAAACCGTAATGGTAGTGAAACAGATCAAACCATTGGGTCGCTTCCTCGAACATTCGTCCCATCTCAAATACATCCGTATTAAGAAGGTGCTCCTTATATCCGAGATAGGTTGAAAAAAAATTAAATCCTCTTGCAAAATACCCTCTTTGTTGAAGTGAACTGCAAATGGCCCCGATCTGACCGGCAATTTCAATGGGCAAGTGTAAAATATTCATGCTCATACCTCTCTCTGTAAAACAAGCTAAAGAGTTTCATAAATCGAAATCAACTGCTTGGCGACAACCTTGGCGTCATGCCAGGCTTCCGCATACAATCTTCCTTGCTTGCCCAACCGCCTTCTAAGGTCTTCATCCAAAAGGAGCCGCTTTAATTCATCATAAAGGGTGTCCCTATTCGCCGAAACGATCGGAATTTCCTTGGGAAGACGCGCTTTGATGTCCGGACGCAAGTAGCAAACTACGGTCTTGCCAAGTGCCATTCCCTCCACACTGACATTGCCGTACATTCCGCAGTTGATCTGATCAACGATGATATCGGCCTCCCTCATACATGACAACGTTGTTTCCCTGGGGACCTTCTCTAATAAAATGAAATGAAATGGAATCTCCTGGCGAAGCTTTTCCGTAATGCGGATAATATCTTCCGTTCCTTTGAATGCACGGCTCGTCGGTGCGTGAACAACGATTGGGAGGTCACGGGATGCGGTCATTTCCTGGGGCCTGATTCGTTCAATATTAATAGGACGCGGCAAAATGTGTACATTCCTGTAATAATCAGCCACATAATCGTACAGTTCATAGTCTTGCACAATTGCTGTATTCAGATGCTTGGAGAAATAGGAAAGATTAGACAAAATTTGTTGCTCAGGAAGAGAATCCCCTGTATAAACGTAGGGGTTAAAGTAATGTTGCCCCTTTACGGCCCGGCTCGGAATGCGGACATCGTTCCCTCTATGATGCATGACGGCCTTCTTGCCTGCATGAATCACACGTTCAATGTCGGTCTTATCCTTAAAAAGCGTGTAGCCGGTATGATAATGAAAAATATCAAAATAAGTGATCGCCGTCTCCAGCGTGTTGAGCATCTCGTAAGCGTCCGAATGGAGGAGAGTATTGTCATATTTCAAATAATTATGACGCCAATTATATCCGACAGCCTGATGTCCCAGCGCCCGAAGCTGCAGACAAAGTTCTGCAATCTGACCTCCAACCTCCAGAGGTAAATGTAATATTTTCACAATATATCACCTCTTTACTCTGGAATCGTCATTGTCACCGAATCGTATATCCGATGATAAGCTGTCGGGTCCTCTATAAGCACATCAAGGGGCGTTGTATTCGGAAACGTGTAAACGAGCGGGCCTCTTCCTCCCTGCTTGAAATATTTTTTTACCATCTCCAAATACAAGTCGGCGTGATTCGGGTCATAGATTACCCCCCGGCCATTTACCACTTGAATTCCCATTCCATTTAGCGCAGCAAACTTTCCGGTATTGTACAGCCAATCCTTCCCGTATTCGGAGCGCCCCGTATAATTCGCAAACAATGCGATTGCTGAGAAATGAAGCTCCCTCCACTCGATAACCCGGTTAGATCTGTAATTAGCCATCCATAGCCTTTCCAGCCCGAGCGAGGCAATCCATTCATTGCACATCTCAACAACCTCGACATCGGCTTCCGGTATGCCTTGCCGCCCCCAAACAAACCCCCGGAGGCGAACAGGCGTCCTTGCGTAAAAACGGCTCCATCGTTCGATCACCGTTTCAATCGCATCGTGAAGAGCCAATAAACGCTGCAGCTGAATGTTGAAGCGCCGGGGCCGCTTGCCTTGTTCGTAGATATAGTCACCTGGCGGCGGATAAGGTAACATGAGCCATACGCCAATCTCTTGAATTCCGTTGAGGTCCGCAACTGTTGCAAGAGCATGGACCCCTTGCTCTTTCATAAATAACCAATCCACCCATTCCGACCAGTCCTCCTTTCGCGCATGGTCATATCCTGCATACAGGCCGCAATAAAAGCGGCCGCGGGAAGATTGCTGTGGAGCAAGCAAAAACTCTGTAAAGAAAGGGCAACGCCTTCCGTCTTCGCGGCTGTAAAGCATTAATGGCTCAAATTCCTCCGCCAGCCATCGGAAACTTCGCTGTCTTCTGAAGCAGCTCATCGTATCCAACATGATTATTTTCTTTACTTGTGCATATTCAAGTTGCATTCACTTCCCCCCATTTCGCCAAACCCCTTCATAGATCTTGACCAACGATTGAATGACGACGGAAGCCGAATGATGGCGCTCGACGTATGCACGACCCAACCTTGCCCTCACCTCGCGCATTTCCTTATCCTTAACCAACATTTTCAACATGTCATACAAATTGTCGGGATTCGCTGAAACGACCGGCAAATCCAGCGGGTATCGGCTAACCAAGTCCTCCCGAATATAACAAATAACCGGTTTGCCCAGTGCCATCGCCTCTACACTAAGATTGCCGTAGGCGCCGCATAGCACTTGATCGATGACAATATCCGCTTCGCGATATAATTGAAGCGCCTCGGCATGACTCATTCCCTCGACAAGCCGAAAACGAATCGGCATTTCCTTCCGCAGCCGGGACACGGCTTCCTCAATCCAAGCTGTTCCTTTGAAATCGCGTTGAGTCGGCGCATGTACGACTAGCGGCGGTTCATGGGACGACCCCTTGAACGCTGGCTGAACGGCGCTTACGTCGATTAGTCTTGGCAATACATAGACGGGTTTTCCCTCTTTCGCATAATAGTCAATAACATATCCGTACAGCTCGTAGTCCTGGACAATGGCAGCCGATGCATGCTTTGCAAAATAGCGCAAATTGCGGTCAATCTCATCGTCGGGAAGAGAACACTCCGCGTTGACATACGGATTGACGTACCCCTTCCCCTTGAACGCCAAAGCGCGCGACCGCACGTCATTGCCGCGGTGGTGTATGATGATATTCTTTCCGGCGTCCGTAATCATCTCGATATCCCGACGGTCCTCCAAAAAAGTATAGCTGTTATGGAAATGAAACAAATCATATTCTTGAATTGCGGCGTCCAATATTTTGGCGAGCTCAAAGGAGTCGGTATTGATAATCTTCCGGTAATCCAGATACGTCTGATAATAGTTATAGCCGACGGAGTGAATCCCCAGTTTACGCAGAAACTCGCAAATCAAGCCCACTTGCCCCGCTATCTCAAGAGGCGCATGAATGACTTTCATGGTCGGCAGCATACTAGACCTCAGTCCTTTCAATCTGTTTGTAAATGTTCAGAAGCTTTGGAATGACTACTTTTACGTCGTGTAATGATTCCGCGTATTTGCGGCTCTCTATCCCAATCCGATGCCTGAGCTCCGGGTCTTTAATCAGCCGGCCCAACACATCACGGATTGTATCTGGATTAGCAATGACGATCGGAAGTTCTTTAGGAAATTTAACTTTGACGTCATCCCTTATGAAAGCGACGACTACCTTTCCCATCGCCATCGCTTCTACACTCAACATTCCGTAAGTGCCGCATAAAATTTGATCGACGATAATGTCGGAAGCCGCATACATCCTCATAGCCTCCTGGTGGTTCATCTTCTCAATGGCCTTATAATGAAATGGTTGAACACCTATCAAATCTTTAATCGCTTTTTCAATATATTCCGAACCCTTAAACAGGCGATTCGTCGGCGCGTGAATAATAACCGGATTACGGTTAGTGGGCGATGGATATGAACAAGGAATGTCGGTAACCCGGCAGGCGAGCGGAAGCACATGGACATGCCGGTAATAATCGCTTACGTAAGGGTAAAGCTCATAATCTTGGACTATGCTATGCTGGATATAACAGGATAAGTGCAAAAGCCGCTTGTGAATGCTTTCGTCAGTTAAATAGCTGGGCGGAATAGGATACGGATTGCGTAACAATGCGCCGGAGCGGGATCGCACATCGTTCCCCCAGTGATGCATCACCATTTTTTTCCCTATTTGATGTAATATCGGCAGATCGGTGTTGTGAATCAGGAAGCTGTTTCCGTTATGAAAATGAATAAGATCTGCATAACGGATCAAGGCTTCCATGACATTTTTTAATTCGTAAGCATCTGTGTTGATGATTCCCCCGCCGTATTTTAAATAGGTGTGAAACCAGTTGTATCCATTTACCGTATGGCCCGATTCCCGCAATCCGCTGACCAGCGTTTGCATTTGGCCCGCTATTTCAGTAGGAACATGAAGAATTTTCATAACGAACCCCCTCTGGTGAATATGCAGACAAACCACAATATTACCGTATATTCGGCCACAGGAACGAATGATTGTACTCTCATGTTAATTGGTTGTATGCCGTAGGTCGTAACGCTTCGTCATGCATATATATGTAAAATGAATGTCGATACTACTAAACTAACCGGGAGTGAAAAGGTTGATTCCAACTTCTGCCAAAGGCTTCTTATCTCCCCAAGCTTACGGACTCCGCAATCATATTTGCATGATTCCTTGTGGGGGGCTACTGGGTGATGCCAATCAGTATTGGACCAAAGATCAGTTATTGCCTTATGCCAAATACGTTGTAAACAATCAGATTATAGATAATATGTTCAAAGGTTTTATATTCAATGGGATCCGTGCCCGGGAAAAGCATTTCATATATCCTTTATTCGTCGGTTTTGGGGATCCCTCTGATATTACAGATTGGCTCTTATGGGCGGATGCTCTATTCCTGCCGAATTTGAACTTGAACGCTTTGGCTGATGTGGCAGGCAACGAGAAACGGGATGTATGGGTTTCTATTCCGTACCCGCATCCCTTTCAGAAAAGCTTTGGAACGGTGGGCGGCCGCGTCCTTAATTTCCTCCTGGAAGACGATCGTCTGGAAGCTGTGAAATGGTGGATCGATCAATTTTTGGTCCGCTGGAATAAAAATGCCCATCTTCATCAAAATCTTGATTTTCGGGGTTTTCTTTGGCAAAGGGAGGCAATCGATGCCAACGATGAACCGCTTGCAGCCAGAGTCAACGAATGGATCCATAAAAAAGGGTGTCTAAGCATGTGGCTGCCGAACTACGGTTCTTTCGGAGTGATGAATTGGAAAAAAATGGGTTTTGATGTGACTGCGGTAAATACAAACTATACAGGAAATACCAGTTACGATTACAAATGGATACAATACTCTTCCCTTTTTTCTGCAACGTACCACACCGGAATGCAGATGATATGGGGAAAGGGCTTGATTTACAGCGACAACCACCACTTGGATTATTGGAACCTCGGACTTGCGGCTCATTGCGGATTTATGACAGAATCGTACCTGGTCTATCAATTTCCCAATCAACGGCTCGATGTGCTTATGAAATCTAATTTGGTAGACTACGTACGTCTTTACACGTTTATTAAGGGGCTTTATCAACGGGTGGAATATCCAGGTATACCCTATAACTGATTTTCCACTGCCCTCTGCTGGCCGAATCGTCCATTTCAAAGCAAAGTAACGCATTCGACGTAAAGGGAAAAGGTTCTTGTCATCGGCCCATGACAAGAACCTTTGCACGTTATTGCATAGCCGAATAAAACCGAATAAACATTGCGAACCGCCGGGAGACCGAATAGAAAACAGGCCGCAATCAGGCGGCCTCCGAAAGTGCGGGTTATGGCCTTAACGGCTTGTTGTAGCCCCTGTCCCCGTAAGGCTGCAGCTTTTCCAGCCACGGCTTCAAGATTTGCTTCAGCTCCCAGCGCATATCGGCGACTTCGTCCGCTTCTTTCTGCTCCAGCACCTCGTAAGTGAACGCATCGGGCCCCAGCTCATTCCAATCTTTCTGCAGCTCGGCGTTGGGGAACCTTCCCATCTCCAGTTGGGCCTGTATGGTCAGCCATTTGTTTTTCAGATTGGGGTAGCCGGCGATAAACACTTTCCCGTTCACTTTGTTCTCGATCCGGACGACGCCCATATATGTTTTGATTCGCTTGTATTCCTCCAGCAGCTCTCTGCGCTTGTTCTTGTCCATCGTTCCTGCTCCTTTCTCCTGTTCGTGCTGCAAATGCCGGTTTCATGTCATCACAAGACTTCCGTTTACTTCAGCCAATATTGTTTGCCGTCCGCCGTTCTGGCCATAAATCCGTAGTCAACCAAATACCGTCTGATGACAGCGAAATCGTCATAGACCCCGCCTATAATTTCATTGATCTCCTTCTCGGAGTATGTTCTTCCGTACTCGAACAGTTCCGCGATTTTCGCCAGGATGACAAGCTTCTTCTTCTCTTTCGGCGGAAACGACTTTAACTTCAGCGGCGACAGACTCTCAAATACCGTTTTGAGAATTCGCTCTTTTTCCTTTTCGGTTATGATATAGCGCTCGTCCACCATCGTGGCATGGCTGTGAACGGGCAAAATCGCCTCTTCGTCGGGAGACTTTTTCTCCATGACCTGTTCGTAAATCGCCAGGTACATTTTGGCTTGCTTCGCTTTTTCGCGAAACGTAAACCTTTGATGCCTTACTGTGGCGGCGGAGATGCCCAGTTTTGTCGCGATTTCTTTGTCGGACAAGCCGGAATAAATCAAAAACAACAGCTCTTTTTGATTATCCGTAAACGCGTTGTATTTGGATTCCGCATAAAGCAGCCGTTTCAGCCGGTCGCCATGCTCGGTGTCCGCATGAATTTGAATGGCGCGGGCGGCATCGAAAAACCGGTTCTCGATCGGAAAAATCTCGCCTGCTTCAAACCGTTTTCGGCAGAAATTGCAAATATAGTACCGGGATTCCGCATCGAAACGGTAGCCCCTCTTTAGTTCGTCAATCGAAAGCTGCTCCATTTCCATTTTCAACATCTCCAAATTTGTTTACATTATTTATAATCATATTATCTGTTTGTTTATTGATTTAGCCAACACAATTTTATTTTTTGTAAGTATCCGCATCGGTTCGGCAACAAAAAAACCAGTCCCGTCAAGGACTGGTTAAGCCAAAAATACAGGCCGTTCGCCGTATTTCATGGAGAGGTTTCCGGCACGTACGGCTCGACATGAACATGAATGCTCATAATGTTATGCTTTCGTTCCAAACGCCTTTCGATTTCTTCGCTGATATTGTGGCTTTCCACAAGCGATAGCTTCGGATCGACCTGGACGATCACATCGAGCAGCACGTTGCTGCCGTGCACTCTCGCTTTTATATCTTTGATCGATTTGACGCCTTTCGTTCGCTCGATCGTCGCGCGCAGCACCGACAGCTCGTTCTCGTCGAAGCCGTCGGTCAGCGCATGCGTCGAGCTGTAGAAAATATCCCACGCCGTTTTGCAGATCATGAGTCCTACCGCCAAAGCGGCGACCGGATCGAGCCAAGGCAATCCGAGCTGCGCGCCCACGATGCCGACCACCGCGCCGATGCTGACGAGCGCGTCGGACAAGTTGTCCTTGGCGGCGGCCATCAACGCCTGGTTGTTGATCCGCCTGGCCAAATTCCGGTTGTACAAGTAGACGGCGCCCATGACGATCGCAGCAGCCAGCGCTACCCAGGCCGACATGAGATCCGGAATCTCTTCGGTCGGGGCGAACAGCGTACGGCCCGCTGTAATCAGCACCTGGATGCCGACTGTCGCCATGATGAAGGAAGCGATCAGCGCCGCGACCGTCTCCGCCCGAAAGTGGCCGTAGGGATGGTCATTGTCCGGAGGCTTCTGCGATATCCGGAGTCCGATCAGCACGGCGGCGGAAGCGACGATATCGGTCAAATTATTGAAGCCGTCGGCAACAAGCGCGCTCGATGCGAACACGTATCCGGCGGCCAGCTTGACGGCGGATAACGCCAAATAAGCGCCGATGCTGACCCAGGCACCCTTTTCTCCCTGTTTGATATTTCCGTATTGACTCAGAATCGACACCCCCGAACCCGTTAACAGTCCAATATGAGTATCATACCCGACAGCAACCGTGTGGGTCCAGAGAAACAGTGTTGACCTGTGCGGACATTTATGCAGGTTCTCAACAAGTTTGAACGGCGCGGATTTTTATGCCTGCCGACAACAAGATTGGCCTGAAGCAACTAAAGGACGCCAATCGTTCATTCCCATTATACCCGCCTACCGTCGCATCTAATCCGGCAGCCGGCCGCCCCGGCGCATTCAGGCTGCACCCTTGACCGCCCTCACCCGCCCGCTCCCGTCCGCGCCATGCGGATAGCGCCGCACAAAGCGCAGCCCCTGTCCGGACCAGCCGAACAGGGGCGCAAGCGGCCGGACTATCGGCTGTCGTCGCCGGGTTTGCCCGAGCCTTCGCCGTGACGGCGGTCGAGCGAGACTTCGCGTTCGCGTTCGTCCGGCCCGGCCTGAGACGGCTGCCCGTCGTCCTCGTCCAGGACGTAGCTTTCGGGCCGCTGAAACGTCTCGCGATAGTATACTTCCTTATAGCGCGAAGTCGATATGGAGCCTTGTGCCGGCCCGCTTTCCCCGGCCGCCGTCTCGTCGGACCAGCCGAACGTCGGCCGCGATTGCTCCGCAGCCCGTTCCGATCCGCCGCCCGGTCTTGCGTCCGCATGCCCGGCCGGCACTTCCGTCTCCGGCCGCGTATCGCCCGAAGCGCGAACGGGCTCGCCGTCCTCCTGCCATTCGCCGGGACCGGCCTGGGACGAACCTTGATCCGATTCTGCCGCTGCCGGCTCCTCCAGATATACCCGTGCGTCTTCCGGCTCCCGAACGTTACCGCCGGTCAAGTCGGAACCGCAGAAAGCGCAAAACTTCGAATTCGGCTCGTTGTCGGCATGACAGGAACTGCATATGATGATGCGCGGCTCCTCGAAAACCGGCTCATCCGGAAAACGCCGCCCGCAATCCGGGCAAAACTTGACATCCATGCCGACGACCCGGCCGCACTCGCAAGTTTTCTCCATGCGGATAAACTTGATCCGGCGTTCAAGCTCGGCAATATCGTCGCGAATGCTCTTCACCCTTTCGCACAGGGCGGTCACTTCGCTTTCCGATTGCGCCGTATCGCCGGCCGCATACGCAAGGAACACCGCCTCGCCGATTTGCGTATAAACCTTTTCGATCTCCTTCTCGCGGGAGGAAATTTGCGCTTTCAGTCGCGTCACTTCAACCGTTTGCTGCGCTTTTCGGGCCGCTTCCGTCGCGCTCTGCTTCATTTTGTCAAAAAAGGACACTTTCGCTCGCTCCTTGTCATCCAAAATTGCCGTTTATTTTAAGCTACAACGATTTTCCGCTCTTCGCAACCCGCCGTGTCGAAAAAGGTGACTATCGACCGACCTTTTCCGTCATGATTCGCCATCGCGCCAGCGGCTGCATATGGATTTATACGCGAAAAATCCGAAAAAGTCGCCTTCGAAAGCTATAAAATGGGCATTCTCCGCGTCCGCCGCGGACCGCCGCGCAGCAAAAACGGACCTCCCGTTTTTGCCGGAAGATCCGTCTTTGCAAGCCGCGCCGGTCCGTTTCAGCCGGGGTTCGCATTATCCGGCCGCATACATCCGCTCGCGCAGCGCTTTAATTTCGTCGCTCTCCAAATATTCGTCGTACGTCATGACGCGATCGATCAGTCCGTTCGGCGTAATCTCCATGATCCGGTTCGCCACCGTTTGCACGAACTGATGGTCATGCGACGTAAACAGCAGCGTGCCGTCGAAGTCGATGAGCCCGTTGTTGAGCGCCGTAATCGACTCGAGATCGAGATGGTTCGTCGGTTCGTCCATAATGAGCACGTTGGCCCCGGACAGCATCATTTTGGCGAGCATGCACCGCACCTTCTCGCCGCCGGAGAGGACGCTCGCTTTTTTCAGCGCCTCGTCGCCGGAGAACAGCATCCTGCCGAGAAAGCCGCGAATGAACGTCTCGTCCTGCTCCTTGGAATATTGGCGGAGCCAATCGACCAGATTGAGATCGACGCCGTCGAAGTACGCCGAGTTGTCTTTCGGAAAATAAGACTGCGACGTTGTCACGCCCCATTGGAATGACCCGGCGTCCGGCGCAAGCTCGCCCATCAGCAGCTGGAACAGCACCGTTTTCGGCAGACCGTTCGGCCCGACGAAAGCGATCTTGTCGCCTTTGTTCACCGTAAACGTCAGGTTGTCGATTACCTTCTCGCCTTCTACCGACTTCGTAAGCCCTTCGACAAGCAGAAGCTGCTTGCCCGCCTCGCGTTCGGGCTTGAACTGGATGAACGGATATTTGCGGTTCGAAGGACGGATGTCGTCCAGCGTAATTTTTTCAAGCAGCTTCTTCCTCGAAGTCGCCTGCCTGGACTTGGACTTGTTGGCGCTGAAGCGCTGGATGAACGCCTGCAGCTCCTTGATCTTTTCTTCCTTCTTCTTGTTCTGCTCGCGCATCAGCTGCAGCGCCAGTTGGCTCGACTCGTACCAGAAATCGTAGTTGCCGACATACAGCTGGATTTTGCCGAAATCGATATCCGCAATATGCGTACATACCTGGTTCAGAAAATGCCGGTCGTGGCTGACGACAATGACGGTACCTTCGTAGTCGGTCAGGAAATTTTCGAGCCAGCTGATCGATTCGATGTCCAGATGGTTGGTCGGTTCGTCCAGCAGCAAAATGTTCGGGCGACCGAACAGCGCCTGCGCCAGCAGCACCCGGACCTTCTCGTTGCCGCTAAGCTCCGCCATCCGCTTATCGTGCAAATCCGGTGTAATGCCGAGGCCGTTCAGCAATTCCGCCGCTTCCGCCTCCGCTTCCCAGCCGTTCATTTCGGCGAATTCCGCTTCCAGCTCGCCCGCGCGCATGCCGTCTTCGTCGGTGAAATCCGGTTTCGCGTACAGCGCGTCTTTCTCCTTCATCACGTCGTACAGCCTTTTGTGTCCCATAATGACCGTTTCAAGCACCGGAAACTCGTCGTATTCGAAATGGTTCTGCTTCAGCACCGCGAGCCGTTCGCCCGGCGTCACATGAACTTCGCCGCTCGTCGGCTCGATCTCTCCGGACAATATTTTCAGAAACGTCGACTTGCCCGCGCCGTTGGCGCCGATAAGCCCGTAACAGTTGCCGGGTGTAAACTTGATATTTACATCTTCAAAGAGCGCCCGCTTCCCGTAACGGAGCGAAACGCCGCTCGTACTGATCATTCGTCCAATCCCGCCTCTCATTGCTATTCATCCACTGATTATAGCATAATTGATGCGAAAAGTCCGATAGAGGGGACCAATGACGGACGTTCAGGCCGTTTTTTCATTTCCGCTGTCCCGACGGGTCATGAAAAAAAGACAACCGGATCGTAATGAGATCCGATTGCCTTGTCCGTGCGCGTCAGTCCCAGTTCAGCTTCACTTCGTGGCCGGTCCGCGACGACTCGTAGATCGCGTCGAGGATGCGGCTGTTCGTATAACCCGACATCGCCGAAGTGATCGGTTCCTTGCCTTCCCGGATGCATTCGACGAAATGGCGGTTCAGCAGCAAGCGGTCGCTCTCGCCTGCTAGCGGTTCGACATCTTTCTCGACGACTTCGTCTCCCTCATGGGTTACATATTTGCCTTTGTCGCCGATCATGGCGACGCCGCCTTCCGTTCCCATCAGATGAATGAACGGTTCCTGGGGAAGTCCGGCCGCATGCGCCGCCCAGCTCACTTCCAGCGACAGCGTCGCGCCGTTGTCCAGCTTGATCAGCGCGGTAGCCAGGTCTTCGACATCGTAATAGCCGTCCCAATTCGGCGTCCCCCAGTTGCCTGTGCCGAGCCGCTTCGGACCGAATTCCGCGTATGTGGTGCCGTAAACGGACACCGGCTTCGGGTTGCCCATCAAATAGAGCGACAGATCCAGCATATGGACGCCGATATCAATGAGCGGACCGCCGCCAGCCATATCTTTGCGGGTAAACCACGAGCCCCAGCCGGGAATGCCTTTTTTGCGCCACCAGCCGGCTTTGGCGTTGTAAATGCGGCCGACGCGGCCGTTTTCGATCTCCTGCTTGAGCGCGCGGCTGATGCCCGACCATCGCATCTGATGCGACATCATCAGCACTTTGCCGGAACGGTTCTTCGCTTCGACGATCGCGCGAGCCGCCTCCGCATCGATGGCCATCGGCTTCTCGAGCAGCACATGCTTGCCCTTCTCCAGCGCTTCGATCGCAAGGGGAGCATGGAACTGGTTCGGCACACAAATGACGACGGCATCGACAGCCGGGTCATCCAGCAGCGCTTGCGGATTCTCATGCACATGGCCGATGCCGTGCTCGGCCGCGCGCTTCTCCGCCAGCGGGAGATAAGCGTCGGTTACCGTCGTCACTTCGACGCCTTCCGTCTTGCCGAACGCCTCCATATGGACGTTGCCTATCGCGCCAGCCCCGATAATGCCGAGGCGGATTGGTGAATCACTCATTGCATTGACCTCCAGGTTGACTAAGTCTTGAACTTGCTATGTCCGAGTATACCGGATATTCGTCCGGAATACGATGTGCGCATTTGGCATTCTGTTGTTCAAGTTTGGTTTGTTCGGATGCGGCTCGCCGCCCCGCAAGTCATACGCCGTCAAGGCGCCACGTTTCCCCGTGCGGCAGGACGATGATCCGCCCTTCGTCGATTCCGCGGGCGGCCCGCCCGGCTTCGAGCCGGTCCAGCGCCTCGCGGGGCGTGTCGTCGGCAAGCTTGAACGCACCGTAATGCATCGGCACGAACAGGCCGGCGCCCGTATCCTCGAACGCTTGCAGCGCCTCCTCCGGCGTCACGTGCTGCGGGCCCATGAACCACTCCGGATCGTAGGCGCCGATCGGCATCATGGCGACATCGATGGCGAACCGCCGGCCGATTTCGCGGAAGCCGCGGAAATACCCGCTGTCTCCGGCGAAATACAGCGTCGGGTTGCGGGAGACAACCGGGCGGCCGGAAGAAGCGGCAGGGGCGGACCGATCGCTTTCCCCCGCTAGGGCGGACCGATCGCTTTCCCCCGCCAGGTCGGATCGACCGCTCTCCCGCGCCGGGGCGGACCGATCGCTTTCCCCCGCTAGGGCGGACCGATCGCTGTCCCCCGCCAGGTCGGATCGGCCGTTGTCCGTCGGCAGGACGGACCGATCGCTGTCCCCCGCCAGGTCGGATCGGCCGCTCTCCCGCGCCGGAGCGGGGCGGCCGCTGTCCGCCTTCGTCGCGCGCGCCGTTTCCGGATGTTCCGCAACGGGCTCCATCACCCAGCCTCCCCAATGGGAGCGGTTCATGTCCCACGGGGTGCGCCGGGTCCAATGCTGGGCAGGGACGAACGTAAACCGGACGTCCCCGATCCGGGCGGACTCCCACCAATTCAGCTCGTCGACGTCGAAGAAGCCTTTCAGCCTCAGCTTGCTCGAAAGGCCCGCCGGGACGAGCAGCCGCTTCGGTCCGTTCAGCTTGCGAAGCGAGGGGATATGCAAATGATCGTAATGCGAATGCGATACGAGCACGACATCGACCGGCGGCATATCGCCAATCGGCATGCCGGGCGGCGCCAGGCGACGCTGAAACGCCATCTGTCCGGCCCATACCGGGTCGGTCACAATATTCAGTCCGCCAAGCTGGATCAGAAAAGTGGAATGGCCGATCCACGTCAAGGACGGATGCTGCCGATTGCCGTGCAAATATTCGAGATCCGGCGTCACGTTCGGGACGGTATACGAATAGTCCTTGTTTCTGAGCTTGCGAATGCGCTCCTGCCGCCAGCGCTTGAATTGCTGGAACGTTTTCTCCGTGCGCACCGGATCAAGATTGTCGAATCGGGTTCGGCGCAACGTTATCCCTCACCTTCTGCAGCGCGTTTCTCTATGCTCTAAGATAACAATTGCCGGGAGCCAAATCAAATGAGAACCTTTTAACCGGAGATCGCCCTGCATTCGGCCGATTCGCATCGGAAATGGATTTGAGGTAAACTGATAGGAAAGGACGCATCAAGGAGGGATACGCAGTGAAACTGATTTCCGTTGAGCCGACGCCAAGCCCCAATACGATGAAACTGAACGTCGACGAGGCGCTGGCGCGGGGCAAGCATGAGACGTATTCGGCCAAGGAGGCGGAGAAAGCGCCGGAGCCGCTGCGCAGCCTGCTGGCCATCGAAGGGGTGAAAGGGCTGTTCCGCACCGCCGACTTCATCGCCCTCGACCGGAAGCCGGGCGCGGACTGGGCGCGCATCCTCGACGAGGTGCGCAAGCTGCTGCAGGCGGCGGAAGCCGACAGCGAAGCCCATAAGCCCGGCACTGCCGCGGACGGCTTCGGCGAAGCCCATGTGCTTGTACAGATGTATCGCGGCATTCCGATCCAGGTGCGCGTCCGGATGGGCGATCGGGAAGAGCGCGCCGCGCTGCCGCAGCCGTTCGCGGAGGCGGTGCAGGAGGCGGCCGGCGCGACGATGATAAGGGAGCGCAAGCTGGAGGAGTTCGGCGTCCGGTACGGGGAGCCGGCCGAGATCGCGGCGGAGGTCGTCCGCGAGCTGGAGGCGGCTTATCCGCCGGAGCGGCTGCGCGAGCTGGTCGAAGCGGCGAAGGCGATGGGCGCGGAGACCGGGGAAGCGCAGCAGCCCGTCGTCCGTCCGCGCCAGCTGACCGCGGCGGAAATTGCGGAGCGGCTCGAGTCGCCGGATTGGCGCGTCCGCTACGCCGCGCTGGAGCGCATGTCGCCGGAGCCGGAGCATCTGCCGCTGCTCGCCAAGGCGCTGGCGGACGACAACGTCTCGGTGCGCCGGCTCGCCGTCGTCTATCTCGGCGACCTGCGTATCCCCGAAGCGCTGCCGCATCTGTTCAAGGCGCTGCGCGATCCGTCCGCCTCGGTGCGGCGGACGGCCGGCGATACGCTGTCCGATCTCGGCGATCCCGCCGCGATCGGACCGATGATCGAAGCGCTGCGGGACAAGAACAAGCTTGTCCGCTGGCGCGCAGCCCGCTTCCTGTATGAAGCGGGCGACGAAACCGCGCTCGATGCGCTGCGCGAAGCGGCGCAAGACCCCGAGTTCGAAATCCGCCTCCAGGCGAAGATGGCGCTGGAGCGGATCGAGCGCGGCGAGGAAGCGGCCGGGACGGTATGGCAGCAGATGACGGCCAGCCGCCGCGCGGAACGTGAAGACGGGCGCTGAGACGAAAGCCCGTGCAATCCGAAAACACCCCATCCCTGCGGGCTCCGAAGCTCGCTGCCGCTCGAAGCGGCAAAGGGATGGGGTGTTTTCATAGGGAAGCAAACTTCATTGCAGCTCCCAGCTAATATCGACCAGCACCGAACCGTCGCCGCGGTAAGGCTCGAATTTCGCCCGGTACGAGCGGTAGCCGTCCAACCCGGCGAACGCCGCCTTCAAATCCCGCGTGGCGGCGCCGCCGTCCGCATACCGGATACGCAGCGACTCGCCGCCCTCGCGCATCGCCGCGGCGATCCGGTCGCGCAGCTCGGCGGCAGAGGAGGCCGTACGCTCCGGCTTAAGCCAGATGAGCCCGATTTCCCGCTCCAGCGCCGCGAACCGTTCGCCGGCTTCTCCGCCTTGCGCGGCCAGGTCGGCCAGCGCTTCGCGGTACTCCGCCGGCGCCTCCGGATAGCTCCGCTCCCATCGATGGTCGCGCCGCATCTCCGCGTCCGTCAGCAGGTAATACCGGTAGCTGACTGCATCGCCCCGGTCCGGCAACGGATCGTCCCATGTCACGTCGAGATGGTACCAGCGGCCGTCCAGCCGGACCATGTTCCAGACATGTTCGCCGGTATCGACGGCGCCTTCCGCGATTTTCGCTTCGATCCCCGCCATCGTCAGCATTTTGTAAGCGAGCAGGGCATATCCCTGGCAGACGGCAAAACCGCTGTCGAGCGCCTCGTACGCGGTATAATGACGCAGTGACTCGTCATAGGCGAGCCGCCGGACGATCCAGTCGTGGATCGCCTTCACCTTCTCGTGATCGTTCATCTGCGGCGCGATAAGCGACTGCAGCGCGGCCGCCGCCTGACGTTCGACCTCTGCGGATTGCGCCTTGGTTTCGCGATATTTCAAACTGATATCGATAACCGATACCCCGTCGCGGGTTCGAATCGTGTAGTAGAACTTATCCAGAATGTACGCGATATCGTCATGACCGTCCAGCGCGCCGCGAATGAGCTGCGGCAGCCGGGCTGACAGCTGCTTCGGATCGCCCGCGTACGACAGCTTCAATTCGTCCGGCCGCTCCGGCAGCCTGGCGGCCAGTTCCGCTTCCAGCCGCTCCGGCGTCAGCGGCGCCGCGGCGGCATCCGCTTCCGGCATGCCCGCGGCCGCCAAAGCGTCCCGCCAGCCGTCATACCGTCCGAAGCCGAAGACGAGCAGCGCGGCCGCCATAAACAGTATCCAATACGGTTTGCGCATGAGACCTCCTGACGGCATTCGATTTCCCATTGATTTTCCCATTAATGTACCACAAACGGCACCCAGGCTTCCACTCGCTTCCATATATATGTCCGGCCTGGGAATCTCATGTTCGCTCCTCGCCAGCCGCATCCCGGCTGTCATCCGGCAGGCAGCAGCGGGCTAACGTCGCTTTCAACCCGATGTTGGAAAACGCGAATCATTCACCTTTGTAACCGAACTGTAATGTTTCCTTCATCTTCGTTTCATCTTGCTCTTCTATAATAAGGGACATGACCCCCCTTTATCATATATTCTCTCTTGCAGCCTGCGGCTTCAGCGCCGCAGGTCCTTTGTTTTTTTTCACGAACTTCAAAGGCCGCGCAAGCGATCGCATCGCATTGCGCGGCCTTTGAAATCCGCACTATAATTCGGCTACCGCCTCGACGAATCCGCGAGCCCTCTCCTCGATCAGATCGAACCTTCCGTCGCGCACCCATTCGAGATTGACCAGCTTGCTGCCCATTCCGACGGCGTTCGCCCCGGCACGGAAATAATCGGCAATATTATGTAAGTCGACGCCTCCCGTCGCCATCATCGGAATGTCGTTCAACGGCCCCCGAAGCTCGGCCAAATATTTATAGCCAAGCGAGGCCACCGGGAAAATTTTGACCGCTTCGGCGCCCGACTTCCAGGCGCGGACAATTTCCGTCGGCGTCATGACGCCGGGCCATACGGAGACGCCCTGCGCCGCGCCGTATGCGACGACCGCTTCGTCCAGATTGGGCGAGATCAGAAATTGCGCGCCGGCCGCCACGGCTTCCCGCGCCATATCCATATCGAGCACCGTTCCGGCGCCAATTGCCGCCTGACCGCCGTACTTGCTTCTCCAACGCTCGATGATCGCCGCCGCGCCATCGGTATTCATCGTCACTTCGAGCAGCCGGATGCCGCCGGCAAGCAGCGCTTCTGCCGTCCGGTCGGCATGCCGGTCCTCGATTCCCCGCAAAATCGCCACAATTTTCTCGGTCAGTAGCAGTTTCAACATTGGGCTCATCCGATAATTCCCCCGTTCGTCATCTCATCGTCCATCGCGTCAGCGTTCCCTTCTTGCTGCCAGTATGCATTTAGAATACGCAAGAACAAGTTCGGAAATGCCAATTCACCCATGTCCTCCGGTCCGATCCAGCGGTAGCCGGGGGGCAGATCGCCGGCCGCCGCCGCCAGCAGCGGCGCCGCTTGTTCGTCCTCGCAGAAAAGGCCCGCGTCATAAACACCGGCAGCTTCCGCGGCAATCCAGGTACGATCGTCTCCCTCGAAACGGAAAGCGCCAGAGCTGTCCAATTCGGCTGTGTAGACGCGCATATGCCAATGAATGTGGCTGAACACATGCTCCGCATCCTCGCGCCAGCCTAACGGACGGACCGGCAGCCCCGTCTCCCGCATCAGTTCCGCCGCGAGACGTCGGGCCAGCTGCCGGTGCACGGCGTCGTCATTGCCGCCAAACAGCGCGGTCTCGCTCGAGCCTTTCGCCAGCTCGATATGCGGAAGCTCCCACATCCGGGCGAGCAGGCCGCGATCGGGGCGGCGACGCACGAGCACCTGCCCGGCGCGCGGGCCGGTGCCGACGATCAGCGCGGCGAGCCGCAGCTCGGGACGGGGCGGCTTCGCCTTCGTCTTGACCGGCAGCTCCCGTTCCTTGCCGGCAAGCCGTCCCGCGCACTGCGCCATGACCGGACATGTGAGGCAGCCCGGCGATTTGGGCGTACAGACTAGAGCGCCGAGCTCCATCAGCCCTTGATTGAAATCGCTGGCCGCGCCTTCCGGGATAAGCGATACGGCCAAGCGCTCGATCTTCTTTCTCGTCGACGGCTTGGCGATATCGTCTTCCAGACAGAAATAGCGGGACAGCACCCGCATGACGTTGCCGTCGACCGCCGGCTCCGGACGATTGAAGGCGATGCTCATAATGGCGCCCGCCGTATAAGGACCTACGCCTTTCAACCTTGCAACGGCTTCCTTGTCGTCCGGCACGGCGCCGCCGTACAGCTCGGCAACCTCCCGGGCTCCCGCCTGCAAATTGCGGGCCCGGGAATAGTAGCCGAGCCCCTCCCACAGCTTCAGCACTTCTTCCTCGGGCGCTTCCGCCAGCGCGACCGCTGTCGGAAACCGTTCCATAAACCGTTCGTAATACGGAATTACCGTTTCCACCCGGGTTTGCTGCAGCATCACTTCGGATACCCATATGCGATAAGGATCGCGGCTGCGTCTCCAGGGCAAATCGCGCTTCGAGGCGCGATACCAGAGCAGCAGCTCGCGGCTAAAAAACGACTTTGCGTCTTCCGCTGTCATGAGGCTCTCCCCTCCCTCCCAGGCATTTGGCGATAGCGGCTTGGGCGAGTACCGGTGCCGTTCTTCGAATCTTTCATAGTTGGTTCAATGCGTCGCGGGTCAAGCGCTCTTCCCTATTATACAGGACAAGAAGGAGCCGCGGTATTCCCGTGGCATTCTCGCGGCATTCTCACGGCATTCTCACGGCACTCCCGCGAATACTCCGGCAAAAGCAGCCTGACTTGCCCGGTGTGCCGGAACCTTCTATACTGTAGGTGATCATACGGGATACGGAGGGAACCGATGTGGCTCAACATAACGGCGTATTCGTCCGCTTCATCGCGGGAGCGGCCATAGCTTGGACAGTACTGCTGGCCGCCGGATGCGGCAGCGCAAACAACGGCAAGTCCGCGCTGGACGGTTCGCCTGAAGTCAACGCCTTATACAAAGACAACTGCATGTCCTGCCATGCCAGCGGCCTCAATGGCCGGATGGGCGAAAAGACCGATCTCCGCAAGGTGGGATCGCGGATGAGCGAAGCGGAGATCTACGCGCAAATCGAGAACGGCAAAGGGCTGATGCCTGCGTTCAAGGACCGGCTTGCGCCGGAAGATATCGAGCGCCTCGCGCAATGGCTCGCCGCGAAAAAATAACCGTGCTGCCAGCAAAAAAAGGGGCGTCCGCCGCCAACGGCTAAAGGACAACCCCTGCTCTCGAAAAACTCGCCGGTTAACGAATGAGACGCATGCCCGAGTCGGGCCGATCTTCGGCGACGGCGAACGCCGATGCAAGGCCGCGCTCATGGGTGATCGTAACGAACAGGCGGATGCGGCTTCCGTCGAGTCCAAGCCGCTTCCATGCCGCCTCGGTCAGCAGCGCCTCCGGTTTACCCATGGGGTCTTTGCCGATATGAATGTCGGCAAACGATACTTTGGCGCCAATACCGCAGCCGAGCGCCTTGACGACCGCTTCCTTCGCGGCGAAACGGCCGGCGACGAATTCCGCGCGCCGCTTCTCCGCGCAGCCTGCGGCCAGTTCGCGCTCGCCCGAAGTCAGAACCCGCTCCAAGAAGCGGGCGGCCAAGCCGCTCTCCAGCAGCCCGGCCACCCGTCCGATGTCGACCAGATCATGCCCGATGCCGATAATCAGTTTTCGTCACCCGCATTAGATGCCCGGAATCGGCGACCGCTTGTGCTCCGTCTTCAAATACTGCTGCTCCAGCTTCTCGCGCACGGCCGCGTCGATCTCCTTGCCTTCCAAATAATCGCTGTTGTCTTCGTAACGAATACCCAGTTCGCCTTCGTCCGTCTGGCCTTCCCACAATCCCGCCGTCGGCGCCTTGTTCAGCACGCTGTCCGGCACGCCCAGCACGACGGCGAGCTGCCGCACCTGCCGCTTGTTCAGGGAGCTGAGCGGCGTAATGTCGACCGCGCCATCCCCCCATTTGGTGAAAAATCCGGTAATCGCCTCGGAAGCATGGTCGGTGCCTACGACAAGCAGATTGAGGTCGAAGGCAAGCGCATATTGCGTAACCATCCGCGTACGCGCCTTCACATTGCCCTTGGCACCGCGGCTGAGATGCCGGTGGATGCCGAGCGACTTGAACGCGTGCTCGACTTCCAGCGCGATCTCGTCGACGGCGTCTTCGATATTGGTTTCGACCGTATATTTCAGGTTGAACGCCTTGGCCACAGCGTAGCTGTCGTCAATATCTTCCTGCTTCCCGTACGGCTGAAATACGCCGAGCGTCATATACTCCTTGCCCGTCTCGGCGGTCAGCTCGTCGGTCGCCCGCTTGCACAAGCCGGCCGCTACGGCGCTGTCGATGCCGCCGCTGATCGCGATGAGCAGCCCGGACATGTTCGCCTTGCGCACGTGATCCTTCAGAAAATCGACGCGCCTGCGAATTTCCTGCTCCGGATCGATGCTGGGCTTTACGCCGAACCGCTCGATAATTTCCTGCTGCATGCTCATCTTCGCCTGCGCCTCCCTACCGGCAAAAACGGTCAAACGCTCCCGTCAAATCCGCGGCGATTTCCGCCGCCGAGCGATTCTCGATTTGGTGCCGTTCGATGAAATATACCAGTTCTCCGTCCTTCATCAACGCGATCGAAGGCGAGGAAGGCGGGTACGGCGCAAAGTATTCGCGGGCTTTCGCCGTCGCTTCCTTGTCCTGTCCGGCAAATACCGTAAACAGGTGATCCGGCGTCACATCGTGACGAAGCGCCTCCGCCACGCCCGGGCGGCACTGGCCGGCCGCGCAGCCGCAAACGGAATTGACGACGACAAGCGCCGTTCCTTTGGCGTTCGGCAGCTTCTCTTCCACTTCTTCCGGCGTCCGCAGTTCCTGAAAGCCGATACGGGTCAACTCGTCGCGCATCGGCTGAACCATATCCAACATATATCGCTCAAATGACATCGACATGGGGCAATCCACTCCTTCTCTTCCTCATTTGACTTTTATTATACCGCCGGTCCGTATTGAAAGCAAAGAGAAAAGGCGGCCGCGAATAGGCCGCCTTCCCGCCGCTGCCGGCATTCGTGGCGCGCGCCCGCCCGAACAGGCGGCGCGTCCGCCGGCTTGCGGCCGCGAGCTGTCATGCCGTTATCTGTCCTCCGGATTGTCATCCGCATCATCCGCGGAACTTTCTTCTTCGTCTGCGGCCGCATGACCGGCCAGCTCGCCCGAGCGGTAACCGGCATTTTCTTGCGGGTGCATGAAAATGCCGGACGCGGGCGCAATGCCGCGTTCGAAATATTCGCGATTTTCCGCGGTGTGGAACCCGACATCCTTAAACGGATGAACCCACTGATCGCCGGCCATAATCGCCGGGTCGGTATCCTCCGTCCATTGGCTCAGCGGCGACTCCGGAGAATCGTATTCGTGATCGCCGATCACGACGCCGTATTCATTCACGAACGGCTCGCGCGGCCCCCGGCCTTTCCGAAACTGCGGCAAAAATTCGATTTCGAACGGATCGTAAGAGGGGTCGTCCTTGCTCATTCGATATCGCTCCCTATTCCGCCGGCCGGTTCGGGCCGTTCAGCCTTCTGTCGATGCCGGGCACTTCCGGCGTATGGTCGAGCGGCGCCTCGCGCGCCTTCGACGGACGCTCGTCCCCGGCTTTCCTTTGGCCACGGTTCTTGTTTTTGTGCACGTTGGAACCTCCTTCCAACGTTAGTATGCGACGCCGCACATCCCGTTATGCCCGGTTAGGCCGGGGGCTGCTCGAGCCCCAGCTTGACGGTGAACGTCGTCCCCTCTCCTTCGCGCGATTCGACCTCGATGACGCCGTTGTGTCGCTCCACGATACTCAGGCAAAGCGGCAGTCCCAAGCCGGTGCCGCGCTCCTTGGTCGTAAAGAACGGCTCGAACAGACGCTCGATTTTCTCCTCCGGAATGCCAATGCCTTCGTCCGTAACCTGCAAGACGACAGCGTCTTCGATGGCGAAGGCCGCGATTCGTATTTCTCCCTTATCCTCCATCGCTTCCATTCCGTTGCGCACCAGATTGAGAATGAGCTGCTTGATTTCCTTCTCGTTCAGTTCGAGTTCGGGAAGATCTTCTTCCAGATCGAGCTCGATCTTGAGCCCCCTCATGTTGGCGTCGGCCATCAGCAGCGGCAGCAGCTCGAGTATAATGCTGTTGAGCGAGCAGCGCTCCTTCTCGATCATCCGGTTCTGGGCAAGCGATAGAAAGTCGTTAATAATGCTGTTCGCCCGGTCGAGCTCGTCGAGCACGATGCGGAAATATTCCTGCAGATGATCGGGGCTCCGCTCTCTCATCAACTGGACAAAACCGCGGATGACGGCCATCGGATTGCGAATTTCGTGGGTAATGCTGGCAGCCATCTGGCCGACGAGGCTGAGGCGTTCCATCCGCCCGAGCTCGTCCCTGAGCCAGTTCAGTTCGGTCACGTCGTAAAAGATCAGCGCGGCTCCGGTTATCGCTCCGCTTTGCAGATCGCGAATGGAGAACGACGTTTTGACATAGGTTTTTGCATCCGTTTTGCTAAGGTGGGATGTCGCTTGCTTGCCCTTCAGCGCTCCGTACAGAAGCTCCTGGCTCTCCTTGTCGATTCCTTCCGAAAGACGCGGGAACGAAAGGCCAATCAGCTCCAACCGGCTGCGTCCGTTCACATTTTTATGAAACAGCTGCATGGCCATTTCATTAATATGCGTAATGCGGCCTTCCCTGTCGACAATGACGACGCCGAGACTCGTTTCATCGATAAACTGCTGCAGCTTTTGCGCTTCGTTGCGGAAATTGCCGGACATATGCTGCAGCTGTTCGTGCAGCTGCTGTTTTTCTTTTACGCTCTCGACAATAAAAAAAGAGGCCCACTGCACCGCCAATCCGACCGTGCTAAAAGCAAATACTTGCAGCAGACAGCCGAAATCGAGCGGCATATTCGACGCCCGGACGGTAACGACATACAGCACGACATGGCACACATACAGCACGCCGGCCAGCATCCATGCCATTTTCATGCGATCGTGGCGCTTCGCCAGCCGGAACGGCCGGATTGTCAGCACCAGAAGCGGAACAAATATCATAAGAAACGATAGAAATCCTGCAAGCTCCCATGATGCGTCCATGCATATCGCCCGCAGCCCTATGTACAGCACGGTCAACATGGCCATTGTCGGCAATCCGCCGTAAAGAGAACCCAGTATATAAGGGCTGAGGCCCAGATTCAGCTCATAGCCGTCAACTACATATGACGTCAGCATGCATAGAGCCATCGCTCCGCCGCACAGTGCAGCCAGCAAGAGGGAAACTTCTTTCCAACTGTCCGACCTGTCGTACCGTATTTGGAAAGCGAGCGCGGGTACAAGCGCCAGGATGGCTTGCAGCAGCATTTCCTTCCACACCGAAAATCATTTTCCCCCCATCTGTCGTGCGGTTATCCTCCTGATATTACCGATTAAATCATATGTATTCTTTTTTTTACAATCTGTGGGTTCAACCGGCGATAGATTGATAGATGCGCGCATACGAACGCTTCCGTCATTCGGCCGGTCATTCGCGGAACGGCTCGCGCGGCTTTGAACGGAGCCTTGCCTTAAGCCAGCGCGTCATATGCCGGATGACGTCATCCTTGTCCAGATCGCGATGCAACTCGTGATAGCCGCCATCCCACGGCACAAATTCGCAGCGGCTTCCGACCTGACGGGCCAATTCCCGGCTGGCCTCGAACGAAGTGACGCGATCGGCCGTCCCGTGCATCAGCAGGAGCGGCGTATCCAGCTCCCGCGCATGGGCAAGCGCCCATTCGCCCGCTTCCTCCAGCGCAACGAACATGCCGGGCGTAATCCACAGGTGGTTCAGCGGATCGGGCTGCGGCGCTGCGTCGGACGCGGCCCGAAACAGATCGCCCGGTTTCAATCCGGTGCGCTGCGGCAGCGTCGGCCAAAGCCGGGCCATTATCCGGCCGATCCGCAATTTCAGCGCGGGCACGCGCATCGCCAGACGCAGCCAGGGACTCGACAGGATAAGTCCGTCAAGCCCGGGCCGCAGCCGAAGCGCACAGTTCAGCGCGACGGAACCGCCCATGCTGTGCCCGTACAGAAAACGGGGCAGGCCGGGATGCCGCGTCCGCGCTTCCTCCAGCAGCAGGCCCGCATCGCTTACGAGCGCCATGATCGAGGGCGAATGGCCGCGCCGGCCGGCGGAACGGCCGTGACCGCGCTGGTCGTACGCCAATACGGCAAAGCCGGCTTCCGCGAACGCGCCGGCAAGCTCCGCATAGCGGCCGCTATGCTCGCCCATACCGTGCACAATACAGACTGTTCCGACCGCCTCGCGTTCGGCAGGCAGCCATTCTCTGGCGTACAGCGTCAGTCCGTCCGAAGCCGCCAGCTTCCATTCCGTGTGAATCATCCGTGAAGACCTCCCCCAGACCTTTTCTTATTGCCGGCTGTCCATTTGGTATTTGCCGCGAAATTATTTACAATTAATATAACACGTGAAGAACAGACGGGCGAATGCCTATTTTGTAAAGGAGCATCCATGAATTATGACGTCATAATTGCCGGCGGAGGACCTGCCGGTCTGATGGCCGCCGTTGCCGCCGGCTCCGCCGGCGCTTCCGTGCTTCTTGTCGACAAGGGGGACAAGCTGGGGCGCAAGCTCGGGATTTCCGGGGGCGGCCGCTGCAATGTAACCAACCGGAAGGAACCGGACGAACTGATACGCTATATTCCGGGAAACGGGAAGTTTTTGCACAGTGCGCTGAGCAAGTTCGGCAGCCGGGAGATTATCGCCTTTTTCGAGGAAATGGGCATCAGGCTCAAAGAGGAGAATGAAGGCCGCATGTTCCCGGTAACGGACAAGGCCAAAAGCGTCGTCGACGCCCTTATTCGCAAAGTCCGTTCGCTCGGGGTGGAAATCCGGGTCAACGTAAAGGTGGATTCGCTGGACATCCAGGGCGGCGAGCTGCGCGGCATCCGGCTGGCCTCCGGCGAAACGGTCCGCGCTTCGGCGGTTATTGTCGCCACCGGCGGCAAGTCCGTGCCGCGCACCGGATCGACGGGGGACGGATACGAATGGGCGAAGCAAGCCGGCCATACGATTACCGATCTGTACCCGACCGAAGTGCCGCTGACCTCCCCCGAGCCATGGATACAAAGCCGCGAGCTGCAGGGGCTCTCCCTCTCGGGCGTCGTCCTGACGGTATACGACAGCAAAGGGAAGAAGCTTGTCGCGCACGAAGGCGATATGCTGTTCACCCACTTCGGCCTGTCCGGCCCTGCGGCGCTAAGATGCAGCCAATTCGTCGTCAAGGCGCTGAAGCGTTCGGGTGCGGAAACCGTTACCGTGGCGATCGATCTGCTGCCGGACAAATCGGCCGACGATATCTATGCGGAAACGCTGGAGCTGGCGCGCAACGAGCCCAAAAAGGCGGTGCGCAATGCGCTGCGAGGGTACATACCGGAGCGGTTGCTGCTGTTTCTGCTTAACCGGTGCGGCATTGACGGGGAAGTCACATATGCCAACATTCCGAGAGGACCGTGGCGGGAGCTTGCGATGCAGATGAAATCGCTGCCCGTCCGCGTAAACGGTACGCTGTCCATCGAGGAAGCGTTCGTCACGGGAGGCGGCGTTCATCTGAAAGAAATCGACCCGCGGACGATGGAGTCGAAGCTGCTGCCCGGGCTTTACTTCTGCGGGGAAGTGCTCGATGTGCACGGGTATACGGGCGGCTATAACATTACCGCCGCTTTCTCGACCGGCTATACGGCCGGTTCCAGCGCGGCGGCGAAAGCTATGCTGGTTCACCGCTAGACAAAGCGCAAACAGCCTTCCGTGCCCGCCTGACAGGCGGACATGGAAGGCTGTTGCTTTGTAATCCGGGGCGGAAACCGAAATTGGGGCGATCCGCCGCCGATACCGGGACTTTCAGCCGTTCTCCTCGACCGGAAAACCGTTGAACGGCAATTCGGTGCCATCCCGCGTTTCGTCGGCAGGCTCATCGCCGGATGCGTACGCTTCCGTCCAATCCTCGTTCACGATATGAGCCGGAATCGGCACCTGATCCATCGCATAGACGCCGTCAGCCAACGAGCTTTCGAGCAGCGGCGACGTTTCGATCAGCCGGCCTCCGTGGGCTTGCGCAATTTCCAGTGCCGAGACGACGTCGTCCCGTTCCAAATGAAGATGAAGCCGGGCATCCTCCGCTAGCATCGAATCGTAACCGAGCTCGATCATCGTATCGCAGGCTGCGGCGGCGGATGCGGCATCGCTGAATTGAAACAACAGGGCGGTGCTGCTGTTGGCTATCATCATGGTCGATCTTCCTTTTTCTCGTCAGTGTGCCCGGAAACGGGCTCCTCCATTCGTTCCCGCTCGTCCCCGTATATCCCGGACTCCTCCTGACGAACCGTCATCAAACTGCCGATGACCGATTGAAGCAGCGCCGACCATCCGAGGATGGCTGCTGCGGCAAGCGGCGCTCCCCACCAGCCGAACGCTCTCCAGCCGGCATAGGCGGCAAGCCAGACGGTTCCCGGCAACAGCAGCCAAAACCGGACCCGGTTGCCGCCTTTCGCAAGCGCCGTCTTCCGCCAGCGGAATTGCGCCATAAAAGGCTCGTTCAGCCAGCCGCGCCACCCGTCCTGCAGCCAGATGGAGGGCAATACCGGCACCGCCGCCGCGAGCCCGAGTCCGAGAGCGGCAGGAGAAAGCGCGACGGCGGCCGTCGATACGGCGAAATAGCCGTACAGCACTCTTATCAGCCGGAACTGGCGCAGGCACGATTTGATGTATTGCCCCGCTATGACATCGGCCTGATCGTTGCCCCGAAAAATGCGTCCCGAACGGCGAAATAAAAGCGGCCGCTTGAACGATATGACGGGCTTCTTCTCGATCACCTGGCTCATTAGAAGCTCGGTGCTGGAAAGCCGCGCTTTCCGTTCGCGCGCGATATCGGCTTCGAATGCCCCGCGCTGTCTAAGCCGTGCGACGGCTGCAAGCAAGACGGCTGCAAGCACAGCCGCAACCGAAGCCGCGAACGGTACCGGCTCGCTTAAAACTACGGCGACGGGAACGATATAGATTGCCGAGAGCACGATGACGAGCGCCGTCCCGGCCGCATATTTGCGCCAGCTGCGATATCGCGTCTCCATCATGGCGAAGGTGAGCGAGGACAGCAGACCGCACAGCGCGGTGAACGCCGCCCAGCCTATAATTTGCCATGCTTGCAGGTCTAGGCCGAGCGCCAGCCAAGGCAATGCAACAACAAACAGCACGGCGGTCTTGACGATCTGCCCCGCAGCCGTATAGACGATGCCGAGCTTCGCCAGCGTTCTCACCCATCGCGGCCGCTGCATCAGAAACAGCAGGTCCGCCTCTTCGACAAAAACGCGCAGTCTTCCGGACAGCACGCCGAGCAGAAGCAAGGCGACGCTCCCGATCGCCAGCGGGATGTTGGAGAGCCAGGCGGGCTCGTCCCGCCATAGGTCGGCATACAAGCCGCCGCAAATCCACAGTCCGGGGATGAGCAGATAGAGCCATACGGTCCAGTCAAGCGCCGTCTTCCATACTTTGTACTGGCTCCTCCAGAACGACGCGACCCGTTTCGCGAACAGCCGGGGAGGCGTCCATCGATGTCCCATCGCTTGGCCTCCCCTCATGTCAGCGCGTCGAAGCAGTCGAACAGCGAAGCGTCCGGCGCGAGCCCCGCTTGTTCGCGAACCTCATCCAGCGTGCCGGTAGCGACGACCGTTCCGGCGTTGACCAGCACGAAGCGGCTGCATATCCGCTCCGCCGTATCCAGCACATGCGTCGACATGAGGATGCCCGCTCCCCGCTTCCGCTCCGATTCCAACAACTCCAGAAAGTCCCGCGTCGCCCGCGGGTCCAGCCCGACGAAAGGCTCGTCGACGATGTAGACGTCCGGCTCGAGCATAAACCCGATAATGAGCATCGTCTTCTGCTGCATTCCTTTGGAAAATTTGACCGGATACTGGTCGCGAGCGTCGGACAACCGGAAACGCCGGAGAAGCGCTTCGGCCCGTTCGGCCAGTTGCGGACCGTTCAGTTCATAGGCCGACGCAGCCAGCTCCAGATGCTCCCATAGCGTCATATATTCGTACAATACGGGCTGTTCGGGCACGTACGCATACCGGCCGTTGTCCCCCAGCACCTGCACCTTGCCTTCCATATGCCGCAGCAGCCCGAGAATCGTCTTGATCGTCGTGCTTTTGCCCGCGCCGTTCGGTCCGATCAGTCCGACCAGTTCGCCGGCCCCGACCTCGAATCCGATATCGCGTATGACCGGCTTTTTCTCTTCGTATCCGGCAAAGCGAATGTCCGCTTTCAACACTGTCACAGCATTTCCCCCCGCTCTCTACCCCTAGACGCATGTAGCGCACTGATTCGGCGCTCTTCTATAATCATCAATCGTCGTTCTGCGACTATATCATTTTCTACGTCGGATAGAGGCCGCGGTTCCACTGTTCCGGTATGCCGTTATTCCTGGACCAGTTCCGCCGCCCTGGCGTTGCTCTCCACCTGGGAAGGATCCTTGCAGCCGGGAATGACCGCGGTCACGGCCGGGTGCTTGAGGCACCATGCGAGCGCCCATTCCGCCATATTGACGCCTTCCGGCACTTCCTCCTTGCGGATTCTTTCCACCTCTTCGATCATTTTGATTCGTCCTTCGGGATCGTTGCGTCCTTTGCTCGCCCGCACATCGTTTTCCGGGAAGACGCTGTCCTTCGAATATTTTCCGCTCAGAAAGCCGCTGGCGAGCGGCACCCGCGCCAATACGCCGAGGTTCTGATCCTGGCATGACGGGAATACTTCCTCCTCCGGCGTCCGGTCTAGCCGGTTGTACACGACCTGAATGACGTCGGCCTTCACTTTGGTGGCGTTTTTCGTCTGATAAATATTGCCGTTGTAGCCGATCGAGATGCCCAGATGGCGGATTTTGCCGGCCTGAACCTGTTTGTCCAGCATCGTCCACATGTCGTCGTTGTTGAAACGCTCGTCGGAGAGCGAATGGAATTGGTAAATATCGATATAGTCCGTGCCGAGCGCCCGCAGCGACTGTTCGAGCTGCTCCCTCACATCCTCCGCCGAGGAGCGGTCGTCTCGCTTCAGATGAGCATGGAAATGATGGCCGAACTTCGTCGCGATAATCCAATCCTCGCGCCGGTCGCGGCGAAGATAGCCGCCGATCAGCTTCTCTGACAGATGATCCCCGTAGCATTCCGCCGTATCGATCAGATTGATGCCAAGCTCCTTGCCTTTGCCCAGGATGGCGTCCACATCCGACTGCGTGTAGTCGACGCCCCATTCTCCGCCAAACTGCCACGTCCCGATGCCGACGACCGACACTTTCAGTCCCGTCCGTCCGAGTGTCCGGTACTTCATCGTTTTCATGCTCCTTTCCCAAATCAAAAGTATGTATTTCTTTTTTCATTCTACCATAAGCGCCCCCATTCCACCGCCAACGATTTGGGATATTCCGGACGGTCAGCATAAGCAAAAACGACTCCGTCGTCCCGCCCCCGCCGGGCGATTGCGAACCTCCAGGGCCTTACTCACTCGCGCCAACTCCGTCGGACGCATGTTTGCGAACCTGCAGGGCCTTATGCGTTCGCGCCAACTCCGTTGGACGCATGTTTGCGCACCTGCAGGGCCTTATGCGTTCGCCAGCCCCACCGGACGCCTGTTGAGAACCTCCGGGTGAACGTCGAATAGCCCCCACCTAGCGGCGGGAGCAGACTTCGACGATGCTGTTTCTTCAACCGGTATTCGGCCGAAAGCGCGTTCGACCAAGACATGAACGGTTCGAGCGCTTCGGCATCCAGCGGAGGGTATGAGCCGAAGTTCGGTTCGTTCACGCAGACGGAACGTTACTCTCAGACAGGACGTTACTCTTAGACAGGACGTTTCTCCTCAGGCAGGATGTTACTCTCAGACGGAACGTTATTCTCAGACGGAACGTTATTCTCAGACGGAACGTTACTCTCAGACAAGACGTTACTCTTAGACAGGACGTTACTCTCAGACAGGACGTTTCTCCTCAGGCAGAACGCTATTCCCAGACAGCACGTTTCTCTAACGAATATCACACGCCTTATTTCTGCCCATACGCTGCTTTTTAAGATTTAGCTATGATGAACGTAAAAC
>NZ_JBCNFP010000116.1:0-1648 GCF_050481165.1 Paenibacillus cisolokensis | reverse complement strand
TAATTAGGGCTTGCTGAACGGGTCACATTTTAGGGCATCACGGGCAAGCGGAATGCGAGAGCAGACCACAACCATTGCAAAAGCGGCAAAAAGAGAGCTCGGAGTCTCTTTTCGAGGTTCATGACCAGCAGTTGCAGTCCGATTACGGTCTCGCTCGTCGTCTGAAGGTGTGCTCGAATACGGCCAAGCCCGTAACTGCGCTTGCCTTCACCGAACTTGCCTTCCACCGCATTACGCGCGGCTGCATCCGCTTTGGCAATTTTCTTCTGCTCCTGCTGGTCGGCTGATGGACGGCCCAATTGCGGTCCGCTCAGCCGAATTCCCTTCTCTTTGCAGAAGCGCAAGTTTTCTCGCGTGCGGTAAATCTGGTCGGCCAGCACCGCTTTGGGATAATAACCGAATCGAGCACGGTATCGTTCCACTGCGGCCTGCAGCGTCTGGCCTTCGTTGTAGCTGTCCCAGGACAGATGCTCCCGGAATGCGTAGCCGTTCACCACGCTGATCGCCAGCTTCGCGCCGAACTCGACGTTCGCCCGGGCTTTGCCGCGTACGATCGGTCTGACATGCGGCTGCGCGATACTAACGATCCGATCCGGTACGCTATGCGTTCGCTTGTCGTACATCTCTTGCTGCTGGCGAACCAATTCCTGAATGACCAGCAGCTCCTTGTACATGCGACGCGGCAGCCGCATCAGACCGCTCGTCGTCTCGGCAAGTTCGGCGATGATGCGCAGATCACGGGAAATGAACCTGAGTTGCTTGCCGATTGCTTTGCGCATCGCGCGCGGTTTCACGCGCCTTTGCTTGGCAACCGCCAGATAGGCTTTGCGGGCACGCTCCCGGTATGTTCTTGGCTTGCGAGTCTTTCCGCGTTCCGGCTCATGCAAGATGTCGATGATCTTCTCCAGCTTTTCTCTAGCCTGATTCAGCAGCGACAAATCCGTTGGGTAGGCGATATCCGCCGGCGCGCAGGTCGCGTCCAGCAGCAGTTCGCCTTCATTCGTCAGTTCCATCTGCCGCGGCTGCGGTTCTGATGATTCATTGGATACTGCTGCGGATCCGCTGCCGGGTTCATCGTCCTCGTCCGATGAATTATCCGATTCGCTGGACTTGCGCGCTTCTTCAAGGGCGATCCACTCATTCACTTCATCAAGGATCTCGCCGCCCAACCGCTTGCGAAAGTGTGTCATGAGGGAATGGTGAAACGGACGGCGGTACTGGTACTCCGGCAGACCGAGGAAGTACTGCAGATACGGATTCTCCAGAATCTGACGAAGCGTTTCCCGGTCGTCGGTGCCCAGCCGCTCCTGAATGATGAGGGCGCCTAGCGCGACACGGATGGATACGGCCTTTTGCCCCTTGAGACTCTTCTTGAAGTTCTTTGCATACTTCTCTTCGAGCTTCCACCACGGAATCATCTGGGCCAGCAGCACCCAGCGGTTATCTTCTGCGAGTTTTCCGCCGAACGGCAGAAAGAAGTCGCCTGGCAGGATCATTTGGCTTTCGGTTCGCTGATACAATCTGGACGCCTCCAAGTGCACGATTTTTCGCGGGTCAGTCACCGTTTTCCTTGCACTTGAATTCGACAAAATAGGCGTTAAATCCTTGCTGTTACTGCATTTTTTAATTGTTCAGCAAGCCCTAATTA
>NZ_JBCNFP010000115.1:0-15238 GCF_050481165.1 Paenibacillus cisolokensis | reverse complement strand
TACTTTAATTTTCGGGATAGATTTTGAACGCAGACCGTATAGAGGTGAAATGATGGCGAAGGAAAAAGTGACGATCCAGGACATCGCCGATGCTTTAGGCATTTCCCGGAACACGGCGTCCAAGGCGCTGAACGGAAACGAAAGCATACCGGCGGAAACCCGCAACAAAGTCATCAAAAAAGCGATTGAGCTTAAATATAAGCAGTTCGCCTTCATGGACAGCGACAGCATCCTATCTAAAAGCTCGGGGAATATTGCGCTGTTGACGGAAAACTTGCCCAACACCTCCCATTTCGGTTCAGCCCTCATCAGCGGCCTGGAGAAACGAATCAGCGCCGAGGGCTACAATTTATCGATCCACATCGTCAGAGACATCGAACGAAAATCTTTGACGCTGCCGAACAATTTCAACAAATCCCACGTGGACGGCATCATCTGCATCGAGCTGTTCGATTTGGAATACAGCAAATTGATTTCAAATCTCGGGATTCCGACCATTTTTATCGATTGCTCGGCTTCGATTTGTTTTCCAGAGTTTCGTGCCGACATTCTGTTGATGGAGAACGAACACAGTACGTATGCGCTGACCAAGAAGCTGATTGACGCCGGTTACGCAAGCTTCGGGTTCGTCGGCGATTACAATCATTGCCTAAGCTTTAACGAAAGATGGGCGGGGTTCAATCGCGCGCTGGCCGAGGTCGGAATCGAACCTAATCTTTCCCAATGCATCGTAGACGAAGATCGCTTCTTCTTCTCCAAGCCTGAATGGATGGACGAACGGTTGGACGAAATGGGCGCGCTCCCTTCCGTCTTTATGTGCGCGAACGATTTTTTGGCCGTCGGATTGATGAAAGCGCTCAAGAACCGCAACCTCGCGATCCCTCAGGATATCGTCGTATGCGGCTTCGATAACGCACCTGAATCCGTCATCGTCGAACCTCAACTGACGACGGTTCATATTTACAGCAATGAAATGGGGATCAAGGCAGCGGAGATGCTGCTCTCGCGCATCGGCAACCCGAACCAACCCTATCAGATTTCCCATATCTTTACCAAACCGATCATCCGGGAAACTACGCCGAATATCGACTGGCCTTGACGCCGAGCCGCCTACTCTCAGTTTTGCTTCACGACAGCTTATTGGCCTAAAAATGAAGCGGGCTATCCCCCGGTCATCTCCATGACTTTAGGACAGCCCCTTCAAATATCCATTACAACAACGACTATTACGCGACGCTGCTCGCCTCGACGGCTACGGACTGCCGCTGCTTGCGGGAACGTTTGAAATACAGAAGCTCATACATGACGGGCACGACGACCAGTGTAAGCAGCGTCGAGCTTGCGAGACCGCCGATGACGACAACGGCCAATCCGCTGGAAATGATGCTGCCTCCGCCCAAGCCGGCAGCAAGCAGCATTAGTGCGCAGATCGTCGCGATCGCGGTCATCAGAATCGGACGAAGTCTCGTTCCGCCGGCTTCGATCAGCGCTTCCCGGATCGTCAGGCCGCGTTCGATCTGCTGCTGCACGCGTTCGACCAGCACGATCGCATTCGTGACGACGATGCCGATCAGCATCAGAAACCCGATCAGGCTGGAAATCGAGATCGGTTCTTGGGCGATCAACGTTCCGGCCAGCCCGCCGATCAGGGCGAACGGCAGCGAGAACAAAACGGCGAGCGGCGCCCTTCCTTCCCGGAACGTAACGACCATGACGATGTAAACCATGCCGATCGCTACAAGCATTGCGATCATCATATCGCTCAGCATCTGGTCGATTTCCTCGTTGCTCCCGCCTAATGTATAGGTGACGCCGTCCGGCAGTTCCAAAGCTTCCAGCTTCTCGACCAGCTCCGCATTGACTTTGCTGACGTTCTTGTCGGTAATCTTTGCGGTGACGGTGGCGTACTCGGCGCCGTTTTTCAACTGAAGATTGCTCGGGAGGTCCACCTCGCTCACGTCCGCGATATCTTTTACAGCGATTTCCGTCCCCTGCCGTGTGCGCAGCTTCAGGTTGGCGATGTCTTCGGCGGAGGCAAGAGATTCCCCGGATAGAGCCAAATACAGATCATTCGCCGACGTGCCGTCTCCAAGACGTCCGATTCTCGTTTCCGTCAAAAACGGACGAAGCATGCCGGACGCTTGTGCGACGGACAAGCCTTGCTCGGATGCGTCTTGTTGGCGCACCGCAATCGAGATGCCCTTTGTTCCGTCTTGCAGATTGCTGCTTACGTTTTCCGTGCCTTCCATTCCTTCGATGGCTTCGATCATAAGATCGGCCGCTTTGCGAATATCGTCCATGGATGGGCCCGTGACGGTAATGCTGATGCGGCCTCCGCCGCCTTCCCCGTCTTTGAACAGATTGAACTGCGTTCCTTCCGGCACCTTCACCTTATCGTTCATTTCCTCGATAAACTCGTCTATATCGGCGTCCGGTGACAACCCGATAAACCAGTCGGCATGATTGACAGCAACGCCTTGCCCGGAGGTGTCTCCCACCGTAACTTGCGAGTTCGTCACAGCGGCATGCTCCCGGATGATGGCGTCGATCCGTTCCGCTTCTTGTTTTACCGCATTCAGACTCGTCCCTTTCGGCATGCTCATCGAAGCGAAAGCATACTTGTAATCCGTTTCGGGCAAAAACGTAACGCCTATGGCACCCGTAAAGATCGGCGCAAGGCTGCCAAGGGACAACAGCGCCGCCACCGACAGCACGGCGAATTTATGCTGGAGCGACCAGTGCAACACCCGCTTATAGCCCCTGCTCAACGCAGATTCGCTCTGCTCTTTCGGACGGTGTTGTTTCATGAGCCACCATGCCGTCAGCGGAACGACCGTATAGGCGACGAGAAGCGATGCGAGCAGCGCGAACGTTACCGTAAGAGCAAACGGCCGGAAAAATTCCCCGCTCAACCCTTGAAGCAGTCCGAGCGGCGCGAATACGGCTATCGTCGTCAGCGTCGAAGAAGTGATCGCTTTGCCGACTTCTATCGTACCGTCCAGAATCATCTCTTTGGTTGCCTTTTCCTTTTGCAGGCGGCGCACGATATTCTCAATTACGACAATGCTGTCGTCAACCACTCGGCCGGTGGCGACAGCCAAGCCGCCCAGCGTCATAATGTTAAGCGTAACGTCCGTAAAATATTTGAGGCAGATGATGGCGATCATCACCGACAACGGGATCGACACGATCGCGATCAACGTCGCCCGGAAGTTCCGTAAGAAGAACAGGATCAGGATCGACGCGAACAGCGCCCCAAGCCCGCCTTCCCGCACCAACGTGTTGATCGACTCTTTGACGTCGGAAGCCCGGTCATACATAATCAGGAAATCGATATTGCTTTGTTCCTTCGCATTATCGAACACTTTCTGCACCTGGTCGGACACTTCGACCGTATTGGCGGTTCCGGTCTTGACGATATGGAGATTGATGCTCGGCTCGCCGTTGGTCATGCTGATGACACTCGCCTCTTTGCCTTGCTCGATTTGCGCGATATCGCAAAGCGTGACCCGGTTGACCGGGGATACGACCAGCTTTTTCAGATCGTCAATGGTCCGAATGTCGCCTTGCACGAACACCGGCAAATTGGAATTCTTCATCGTCACCTCGCCGAGCGGGACGCTCAGGTTGTTCGTCTGCAGCGCCATTTGCACTTCTTCGTACGTGACACCGAGTGCTGTGATGCGGGGAGCGTTAAGCCGGATATACACCCCGTCGTCCTGCAATCCGAAGGTTTGAACTTCGGCGACTCCCTCGATCCCTTGAAGTTCCGGAATGACGGAATCTTTGACGAATCGGACCAATTCCTCCGAATCATCTCCCTCTTTGGCAAAAACCGATGTGTACATGACCGGTTCGCTCGAGGTGGAGTAATACGCGACCTCGGGTTTTTCCACATCCTCCGGCAGTTGAATCCCGCCGAGCGCTTCTTCCACTTTGCTCTTTTTCTCTCTCATGTCGTCGCTGTAGCTGAATTCCAGCTGCAGGAAAGAAACGCTGTTCGCCGATTGCGAAACGATGTTTTTGACTCCTTCCACATTGCGCAACGTTTTCTCCAACGGCATTGTCACTTGACTTAGCACTTCGTTCGGAGCCGCACCAGGATAGACGGCGGTCACAAAGATTCCCGGAAACGACACGTCGGGAAGCTGCTCCTGCTTAAACTTGCCGGCCGAGTATACGCCGCCAATCGCAATGAGCAATACCAGCAGAACGATCGCTACCGGATTGCGGAGTGAAAATTGGGTAAATTGTTTCATCTCTTTACTGCCCCTTCCATGCCAATGAGGTGATTCGACAGATTGCATCCGATCGACGATTCGTGCAGCAACCTCCGATTTCGATCGATTTAATCTGCTATTCATTGTAAGTTGGCACGGAACCGGTCAAAACCATCCGCAGAATGGCATGGAACTCGGACTTTGGGCGGGGATGCGACTGTCCTAAAGTCTCATGCGAACATACAATCGCTGACAGGCTGTTGTCATGAAACTGATGCATAATGTACGTTGTGGACTGGACCGGAATTCCCGAAGTTTGAAGGATTTGGCGGAACATTGTAGAACTAAAGGCCTGTAATTGCGACAGTGAGGTGTAGCCCGTTGAACTCCCGGTTTCGATTTAAATTGTCACTGACGATGATTGTTTTTGCCGTCGCCATTTCGTTTACGATCGCCATCACCGATTATGTCAGGCTGCGCGAACAAGTTGCCGCCAACGGGCAGCTGCAGGTGCGGCATATCGAAAACGCGGCGCTCGATTCGTTAAGAACGGTGGAGAAAGCCTACGCTTTGTTCGGACAAGATATCATTGCCGAAATGAAAGAAAGCGCATCGTATCTGGCCGACAAATATATGGAGTCCCCGGCCTTTAACGAATGGGACTTTCAGCAATTGAAAGAGCAGCTCGGTTTCGATATTTACATCATCGATGAAAACCTGGTCATTACGCATAGCAGTTACCAGGAAGACATCGGCCTCAACTTTGCGAAATGCTGCCGGAAACTGGCGGCCTTGCTGGAGGAAAGAAGACAATCGGGCGGATTTTACAACGACGGACTGGATATCGAACAGTCGACGGGGCAAGTCAAAATGTACGGCTATTTGGCTACCCCCGACAAAAAGTACATCATTCAGCTGGGCCTGTCGCTTCAGGACGGGGCTATTTTTCAGGAGTTCGATTTTCTCGAGGAGATTGCCAGACGGACAGCGCAGTATCCTTCTCTTTACGAAATCAATGTTCTCAACATCGGGGGCATCTCGTTCGGCAAACCGGTCGAAATCGGAAAACTGACCGAAAAAAGGCGGCACGCTTTCGAACGGACGCTTCAAACCAAACAGACGACGGAATTCAGCGGAATATGGAACAACGAACCGGCCGTTTACCGTTACGTTTATTATGTCTCGGATTTCGACCAGGGAACAGGCAAAAATAAAGTGTTGGAAATCATATATAGCAATGCGGAATTGCAAGCGGTCCTTCAAAGCCACAAAAAAACATTTATTGTTCAATTGTTCGGGATTCTCGTCATTTCGGTCGCGCTCGCTTCGGTCATTTCGAGATGGGTCGCCAAGCCCATGTATCTGGCTTTTCACGACAGTTTGACCGGGCTTAAAAACCGGGCCGCTTTCAATGAAATGCTGCAGTCGATCCTGAAGGAAAACAAAGGAACGACCGCTTTAATGATGATCGATGTCGACAACTTCAAATGGATTAACGACTATTTGGGGCATGACGCGGGGGATCGCTTTTTGCAAAATGCGGCACAGCGCATTCTCTCGATCGTTCGGGAAGAGGATATCCCTGTCCGATGGGGCGGCGACGAATTTGTGATCATTATGCCGAACACGACGAAGCAACAAGCGGAAACCCAGGCCGGGCTGATCATCGCCGCCATTCGCGACAGCTGCGATCCGCGCGCAGAGGATCGGATAACCGTCAGTATCGGCATCGCTTTGGCCCCGGAACACGGGACCGACCCGGAGACGCTGTGCAAGCAAGCGGACATTGCCTTATATGCCGCGAAGGAACAAGGGAAAAACCGGTATCGGGTGTACTCCGCATCTATCTGATGGCCCTAAAGGCCGCATCAAACGATAAGCGCATGCCGCCTCCCGGGTGACATGCGCTCGTTTACGTTTCCATCATCCTTTGACGGCGCTGGAATACGCGCCCTGGATGAAATATTTTTGGAACAGGACGAACACGACCAAAATCGGAAGCAGCGCGATCATCGCGCCGGCCGCGACCAATCGTGTATTGGTGACGAACGTTCCTTTCAGCTTGTACAATCCGATCGTCAGCGGATAAAGCTTTTCGTTCTCGATCACGAGATACGGCCACAGGAAGTTGTTCCAGGCGCCGATAAAGCTCAATATGCCGAGGGTGGCCAGCATCGGCTTGACCATCGGGAACATGATCGACGCCCAGATGCGAAGCACGCCTGCGCCGTCGATGACGGCCGATTCTTCCAGCTCTTTCGGGATGCCGACGAACGCCTGCCGCATCAGGAAAATGCCGAAGGCCGATACCGCTCCGGGCAAAATGACGCCGGCGAATCCGCCCAGCAGTCCAAGCTTGTTCAAGATCAGGTAGATCGGAATCATGGTCACTTCGCCGGGAATCATCATCGTGGCGATAATGATGATGAAGATCAGCTGCTTCCCGCGGAAATTCATGCGCGCGAGCGGGAAAGCCGCCAGCGAGCAAAATATGAGCGGGAGAAGGACGCCGAAGAAGGACAGAATGACGCTGTTCCACATATAAAGCGGAATCGGGAGCGAGTCCCAGACCGTCATATAGTTTTCGAACGTTAAATTAACCGGAATCAGCTTCGGCGGCATCGAGAAAATCGCTTCGTTCTGCCCTTTCAGGGAAGTGGATACGGACCAGAGAAAGGGGACGATCGTGACAATGGTCATCGCAATCAGAAAAACGTAGGAAATGATCCATCTGATCAGTTTAGGTTTTGTAATATTCACGTTGTGCGCACCCTCCCCTCATTCTTTATCCAACGTCCTCTGATTCAGCATCGACAGCACGAGAATGACTGCAAACAGGAGGAACGATATCGCGGATGCGTATCCCATGTTCAGCGACGTAAACGCCTCTTCGAACACCAGATATACAACAGTCGTCGACGCGCCGATCGGGCCGCCCTGCGTCATCGTCAGCATCAACGTAAACTCTTTGAATGCGGACATCGTGGACACGACGGCGACAAAGAAAATCATCGGTCTCAGCATCGGGAACGTAATATTGAGATGCTTCCGCCAAAAACCCGCTCCGTCCAATTCCGCGGCCTCATATAAATCCGACGGAACCGACTGCAAGCCCGCCAGATAAAACAGCATGTAATAGCCGAGTCCTTGCCATACCGTTACAATGCCGAGGCTCGGCATGACAACTTTGGTACTGGTCAGCCATTTCACAGGCTCGATGCCGAGCAAGCTGAGAAAATAGTTGAAGATGCCGTCGCTCGCGAACATCCACTGCCACAGGAAAGCGGTGACGACGACCGAGACGAGAACCGGGAAGTAGAAAATGAGCCGGAACACTTTGACCCCGAGCAGCTTCTGGTTGACCAGAATGGCCAGAAATACCGGCAGCACGACCAGCGCCGGCGTAACGAGAATCCAGTAATAGAACGTGTTCTTCATCGCGTTCCAAAATTCGGAATCCCGCAGCACTGCCATATAGTTCTTCAATCCGACCCAATCCATCGGCTGAAAGACGTTATAGTTCGTAAAGCTCAAAAAAAAGGCGATGAATGCAGGTATAATACTGAACGCCATCAGAAGCAGGAGCGCCGGAGTCAGAAAAAACCATGCATGCCTAGTTTTGTACATCGGACACCTCCCGTAAATATGTTCCGTCTAGCCGCAGGAAAGAACGGCTAGACGGAGGACGTTTTGACACGTGGTTCTGATTATTTGGTAGCCAGAAGCTTGTTCACTTCGGCTTCCGCATCGTTAAGCGCTTGCTGCGGATCTTTGCCTTGTACGAGCACTTTTTGGAACTCTTCGTTCAGCACTTTGTTGATCTGCGAGATGTTCTCGACCGGCGGATACATGTTTTCCGAATACTCCAGCTGCTTGGCTGCGAGGTACAGACCTTTTTCCGCCGGATCGGTGGAGTCTGCGCCTTTCGTGAAATATTCGTCCGCCGCGGCCGATTTGACGGAAGGCAGAATCGCCACGATTTTGCTGAATGCCAGCTGATTCTCGCCATTCGTAATAAACTTCGCGAATGCTGCCGCTTCCTCTTTATGCTTGCTGCTTTCGGCAACGGCGATGTTCATGATGGCGACGTTAACTTTGCCGGATTTCCCCATAATGGCGCCCGTCGCATCGGACTTCTCGTACACTTCCGGCGACAGGTCCTTCACCTGACGGAACAGCTGCGGCCCGGTTGCCCAGAACGCGATTTTCTCTTGCGCGTACCATTCGTTCGGCTTCGCCTGGCCGAGCAGCAGTTCGTCCGGAATGAGGCCCTCGTCGTATCTTTGTTTAAACTTTTTGAGGAGCTCGAGCGCTTCCGGCGTATTGAACGCCGCTTTCGTATAGTCGTCGGATACGACCTTGATCCCTTCTTGAGGAAACGTCAGCTGGATGCCGCTCGTCGTGAAGCCGTATGCTCCCGTTTTTTCCTTGATGGCCTTGGACATTTCCCAGGCTTCTTCTTCCGTCTTCGGCGGTTCGGAGAAGCCGGCCTTCTCCAGCAGCTCTTTGTTATAGAGCGTTACGCTGTTGGACAGATACCACGGAATAGCGTAGGACACGCCTTTCAGCTCGCCGGCCGACCAGACGCCTTCGAAATACTGGTCTTTCACGTCTCCGGCCAGTTCGTCCATATTCGCGAGAGCGCCCAATCCGGCCAGCTTCTTCAAGTAGTCGGTGTTCAGGTTCATAACGTCGGCCAGACTGTTCGAAGCTGCCGCGGTGAGCGTCTTCTGTTCGACCGCGTCGTAAGGGATATCTTGCCAATTCACTTTTACACCGGGGTTCTGCGCTTCGAAATCGGCGATGACGCCGTTAATGTAATCATCGAATGTAGGGCTGAGTGAAATCGTCCAGAACGTAATTTCTTTTGTTCCTCCGCTACCTTCCGCCGCGTTGCCTTCTCCGCCCGAGGTTTGCTCGTTTCCGCTTCCGGATCCGCCCCCGTCCCCGGTGCTTCCGGTTCCGCTGCTTCCTCCGCCGCCGCAAGCGCTGACAAAGAGTGCGAGGGCCGCGATCAAAATAAATAGCTTGCTCTTCCTGACCATACCTTTTTCCCCCTTACATGTAATGTAGGATTTTTTCTCCCTAAATAAAACTTAAGATGAAAATTACCTTCACTTCTATCATATTACGATTTTCCGGTCTCGTCAATTTATTCATCGATAAAAATTTCGGAAAATTCGACATTCTCCGTACTCTTGATTATATTTCCGGCCAGTGCATCTGAATGCCCTGCTCCGCAAGCAGTTCCTGGAATTGCCGAAGATGCCGCTTGTTCTCGCGAATTTCCTTCGGGCTTACGCGATTGGAGATCGCATAGGCCGCCAGATAACCGGCTGCTTCCCCGATGTTCCATTCCGTCGGATGAAGGCGGTAACACCCGTTCGTAATCTGGGTTGTGCCGATATTTTTGCAGGCGGGCAGCAAATTGTTCAATCTAACCGGAATGAGCGCGCCCAGCGGAATTTCGTACGGATAGGTCGGGATGTAGAAACCGCGGTTCGATCGGGTCGTCGGATGCAGATCCAGATGATAACTGCCGACGCCGACGCTGTCCTCGTAACGAAGAATGCCCTTGCTTCCGCGAATTTCTTTGCTGACGTCTCCTTCGGTAATCGTGTAGACCGCCTTGATTCTGCGCGATTCCCGTATATACGGATGCTTCGCCAGCCCGTCCTCGGTCCCGAGCACGTCCGGGCGCAGCCGGATTCCCCGGTACCCTTTGCCCCCGTCCGGGCGCGGAGCTTCCGTCTGCAGCCAGTATACGAGCGAAAGGCTCAGCTGCCGGGCCGACTCGAGATGCTCGAGCCGCTCCGCCTCGGGAACGTCGATCACCGGTCCGAGAAAATAATCGTTTTGCGGCCAGTTGACCAGCGTGATGTCGCTTTCAAACAGCCCGTCCCGGAACTGAGATTTGTCGATAACTCGCCGGTACGTCCACAGCGACGGAATGTTCCTGTCATTGGGAAACAGCTCATACCGCTTGGCGACCGCCGGATCGGCCGGATCGCTGCTGATCCAGCCGAGCAGCGGATAGCGGGAGAAGCGGGGGACGAATCGGCGCCAAAAATCGTACTGTTCCGGCTTGTCGATCGTTTCCTCCCGGCCTTCTACGAAGTCCAGCGCGAAAACATGCGTAATCGCCTGCATATCGAGCGGATCGGCGGCGTCGGGCGCATGCGGCTCGCCCGTCTCGTCCCGGGCTTCGGCTCCCGTGACATATTCGGCTCCGGCAAGCGGGAGTACGTCTCCACACTCCGTCGCATCCAGAAAAAATTGCCCGGTCAGCGTTACCCGCCGGCCGTTGTCCGTATGCTCGACCGTCACCGATCGAACCTCATCATGACCGGAGGCGGCTTCTACCGGCCGGTATCGGTAAAGAACGGTGATCCGGCCGCTGCTAACATAGGGAGCGAGCATATCCTCGATCACCCGCAGCGCCGCCTTCGGTTCGTGGCACAAGCGGCTGACCCAGCCGTTCCCCGGATTCAGCTGCGGATGATGGCGCGCTTCATCCGTCAGCGGATAATGACTTGTATAGTATGCGCGCACGCGATTGCGAAATTCGCGGTAGGTGGCGGTACAGCCGAATTGCTCGATCCATTGGTGCTCATCCGGCGGAACCGCCTGACTTGTCAGTTGTCCTCCGAGCCAATCGGTTTCTTCCGTCAAGACGACGCTTCGCCCCATTTTGGCGGCTGCCAGGGCGGCCATGCAGCCGCCCGTACCGCCTCCGACGACAATGACATCGGCCGATATCCCGCAAGCGACCGTTTCCACTTTTGACCACCTCGATCTATACTGTTTCTTTCGCCAGTCTGAAGACCGACAGCTCCGCCACGTACCGCTTCGTAATTTCCTGGGGCCGGGTAATGGCCGTACCGACGACAACCGCATAAGCGCCCAGCTCCAGCATTTTCACTGCTTCCTTCGGCGACCAGATTCTTCCTTCGGCAATAACGGGAATGGATAATTGCTTGACGGCGCGTTTCACCAATTCATAATCGGGTCCGGCATTTTGCGGAGAATAGGACGTATAGCCCGACAGCGTCGTCGACACGCAGTCCACGCCTAGCGATTCGGCATATTCGGCTTCTTCCATCGTGGAAACGTCCGCCATAATCGGCTGTCCTTGCTCCTTCATGGCCGTAATCAACGATTCCAGCGTTTCCCCGTTCGGCCGGCGGCGCCGGGTCGCGTCAAGCGCCACGATATCGGCGCCTGCCGTTATCAGCTGCTCGACTTCCTTCCATGTCGGCGTTATAAAGACTTCGCTATCCGCATAATTTTGTTTTACCAAACCGATAACCGGCAAGCCGGTAACTTGTTTGATCGCGGCGACATCTTCCGCTCCATTGGCGCGGATGCCGACGGCGCCTCCTTCCTCCGCCGCCCGCGCCATCCTCGCCATAATATGCGCTCCATGCAGCGGTTCATGTTCGAGAGCCTGGCAAGAAACGACCAGTCCGTTTCGAAGCTGCTCCAACATGCTGTTCACACGAACTCACCTCCTTTTATATCGCTCGAAAAGCCGGTTAATCTGCAGCGACGACACGGGTTTTCAAACCGACTTCGAACATTCTGCCCCATGGCATATAGCAATCGTCGATCACAATGCGATAGTTGTCATCGTCAATGCGGGATTGCACAAATTTATAGAGCTCTTCCTTCACGATGCCCGACACTTGGCCGCGCTGGCCGTCGACCTTGAAATAGTCGAATCCCAGGCCGGGCAGCACCTCGTTCGTCACGTAATGGCGGACATGCGCGCAATAGCCCGCATCCTCCACAAACCGCAAGGACAGAAAATCCCGGTGCGCCGCGGTATCGCCATAAATGGCGAATATCATCCCTTGGGCGATGCAGGTTCCGAGCGAATTGGAGCTCGTATTCCAGCCTGCGTAGCCGGCCAGGCGGAACAGCAGCTTCCGGGCGCGCAGCAGCTTGAGCAAACCGAGATCCGCACCGTTCGCGAAGGCTACATCCGCCACGATGCACGGCTTGCGCAAATGACGAATCGCATAATCGGCCGTTTCGACCAGCTCCACGATGTTGCGCCCGACATGATAGCCCGGATTGGCGTCATGCTGCGCGACCGCTTCCATCATCGTTTCGCCCGGCGCATTGACGCACAGGACGAGATCCGCATCGGCAAGCGACGAAGCGACCAGCCCTCCGGCGGCAAGTATGTGATATTTCACGCTCTCGTGCAGATCGCGGTCCTCGTACAGCGGCGTCACGAACGGGCTGCGCGTCCCGGCGTAATGGACGTACACAAGCGGCTTGCGCCCGCGCATATCGTTGATCATCCGGGCCAGCAGCGTGCAGCCTACCTCGTCGGCGCCCGGATACATATAGACGCGGAGCTCCGCATCCAGCTCCGCGATCCGGTCCCGCACGAGCTGCTGATCCATCGCCGTCAGCCCGTACGGCGCGGAATCGTCCTGCGGGATGACCAGGAAGTCCACCGTTCCTTCTTGGACAAGCTGTACGGCCAGCTTGTTGACTTCCCGGTTGACGGCCCGCCGTTCCGTATAATCCTGCCAGTACTCGGGAGGCAATGAGGCTTCGATGGAACGCAATTCGGCCTGTTCTTCTTCCGTGGCCAGACCGAGCCGGAGGCGATGGCCGATATATCCCTTCAGGAAGATCTCCCGGCCCCAATCTTCGTAATAATCCGGTTCCTCGTCGCTGCTCGAATAACGCGGACAACGCATGATCAGGTTAAAGGCAAACACTTTCAACGCCGGGTTCGCTTCTTTCAATTTACGCAAATTTCGCAGCCGCTGACCGCATTGTTCGACCGTAAACGTGTGCAGCCGGGACGGAAGAATCCCCCCGTAAACAAGGGTATCCAAAGACAGAATCGCGCCGTCCGCATCTTTGGCTTGTTCCAGAAGCCAGGCCCATAACCGTTCCACATCGCCCGGCGTCTTCTTCTTCCCCATCAGATCGGGCTCGGGCCTTACAACGTCGATATCCGTACCTTGCGCCAGGGCGGCCGGAAATTCATAGTTGCAAGGGCGTTCGTCCAAAGGGATATACACGATCTTCTTCATTGGCCACTCTCCTCGTTTCATGCGCTGATCATTGCTCCTGCTCTCTTATTCTATCACAATCGGAAAAATTGATCCACTTTATTATATTTCTATGAAAAAAAATTCTTTTTATGCCTGTTTCCCGCCCAAATCGACAAAATCGTTTACGCCCGCAAACGGATATTCTATGATAGAGAGAACTTGAATGTACTTGATCGCTTAATGCGGATAGAGGGGATCTGCACCTTGAATGCACTTGATCATTTGATGCGGATGGCGGGAATCTGCACCGTCGGATCTTGATACGATGCGGCAAAACGGAGGGGTTGCTATGGCTCGTTTTTTGTTTATAACGGACACCCATTTAGGAGTCGAACAAGTCGGATTTCACCAGCAGCCGGCATATCCGGACAAAATTCGCGAACTTCTGGATTGCCTCGTCCGCGAGGAGATCGAACGGGGCGGCATCGACTTCTTGCTGCACGGAGGAGACATGGTCGACAGGTGCGAACCCGATATTGTGCGGGGAGCGGCAGAAGTGTTCCGTCTTCCCGTGCCGGTCTATCTTTCCGTCGGGAATCACGACCTGACCCGTCGCGATGCGCTCGATATTTGGCTTTCGGAAGCGCCCGGATTTTTTAACGGCCGCTCCCCTCAATATGCGGTCCGTTGCGGCGATTGCGTCATACATATCGTCCCGAACCAATGGGAAGCGGATGCCCTGTACTATTGGCATGAAGCGCAGGTGCCCTATTTCGCCGAGGATCAGATCGGGCGGTTGGAAGCGGCGGTGTCGCAGCATCCCGACTGCGTGCACCTGCTGTCGATCCACAATCCGATTTTTGGGGTTTCACCTGAACAAAGCGGTCTTGCCGGGATCGTTCACGCCGTTCCGGACGCTTTCCGGGAAACCGTCACCGGTCTCGTCCGAAAACATCCGAACATCAAAGGCGTGCTGTCGGGGCATAACCATGTCAATACGCTCGTTCGCGACGGAGAAGCCATTTATGCAAGCGGCAGTTCGTTCGTGGAGACGCCGTTCGAATATAAAGTGGTTGAGGTAACGAAGCATTCGCTGCGGATCGAAACGCGGAACGCCAAATCCGCGCTCCGTTTCGCGCCCTCCTATAATCCGAGCCGCGCGTTCGTACAGGGGCGCCCGCAGGACCGGGAGGCGGAATTGCGGTTTTGAGGCGGCGCCTGCGGCGTGCGGCTTAGCGTAGCTGCAGGGCCTTATTCGCTTGAGGCGGCGCCTTCGACGCACGGCTTAGCGCACCTGCAGGGCCTTTCGCCTGAGGCGGCGCCTTCGGCGCACGCTAAGCGCACTTGCAGGGCTCTATCGCCTCGCTGACCTGCTCTCGCGGCCTATAGCGTACCAGCAGGGGCTTACTCGCTAGCGACCCCCGCCGTGCAACTGATTCGCACCTGCAGGCTCTATTCCTGCTAACACGGTCAATCGCGCATCTCCAGTGCTCTATCGCCTCGCCGACCTGCTCCTGCGGCCTATTGCGCACATGGGCTCAATCGCCTCGCACCTGCTACCGCGTCCGTGAACGTCGAAGAGCCCCCGCCTAGCGGCGGGAGCAGACTTCGACTATACTGTTGCCAGCTTTTCTTCGCCCGGCATTCGGCCGAAAGCGAGTTCGACCAAGGTATGAACGGTTCGAGCGCTTCGGCGTCCAGCGGAGGGGATAAGCCCATGTTCGTTCGCACAGACGGAACGTTATTCTCAGACGCCACGTTATTCGCAGACGGAACGTTATTCTCAAACGGCACATTGTTTCTCAGACACAGCGTTACTCTCAGACAGGACGTTACTCTCAGACAGGACGTTACTCTCAGACGCCACGTTATTCGCAGACAGCACGTTACTCTCAGACACAGCGTTACTCTCAGACAGGACATTACTCTCAGACGTCACGTTATTCGCAGACAGCACGTTATTCCAAAGGTGGAACATTACTCTAGCTATGATGAACG
>NZ_JBCNFP010000114.1:0-41088 GCF_050481165.1 Paenibacillus cisolokensis | reverse complement strand
ACTTATAAATTCTTATATGTAAAAAAAGACACCGTAAAGGTGCCTCTGTTAAGACGTCTCCGTTAAAAATCTCTGTTAAGTTGCCTCTGTTAAGTTGCCTCCATGTAAGAGTCTCCGTTAAGGTGTCTCTGTTAAGACGTCTCCGTTTAGAATCTCTATTAAGTTACCTCTGTTAAGTTGCCTCAGTTAAGGCGTCTCCGTTATCGTCTTCGTCAAGATGTCTTTTCGCCCTGGCTCGCGCAAGCCGAAACAAGCTCATATCGAAGCTTCGGCGTCCGTCAGCCTTTCGCTCTCACGGTCAGGCAGTCGAACAGCAGGCGGGCCGCCATGCTGCTTGTAATTTGCTGCGGGTCGTACAGCGGATTGACTTCCGCGATGTCCATCGCATGGATGTGCGGATACAATCCGTCCAGAATGGCGAAGCATTGCGCCGACGTCAGTCCTCCCGGCTCATTGGCGCCGGACCCCGGCGCGAATGCCGGATCGAGCACGTCAATATCGAACGTCAGATAGATCCGGTCGACGTTCTTGCATGCTTCAAGGGCGATCCGAACAACTTCCTCCGCGCTCATGCCGTGCACTTCGCGCGCCGTAATTTGCACAATGCCTGTCTCTTGCAAATATTGCCCGTACCACGGATAATTGTAGCTCCGGACGCCGATCTGGACGATATTCTCCGGCGCGACTCTCGGCAGCTCAAGCGCTCTGCGGATTTGGCTGCTTTGCGAAAATTTGCCCTGAACAGGCGAATCGTCGACCAGATCGAGATGCGAGTCGAACTGGATAATGCCGACTTTGCCTTCCGTCCGGTCATGCAGCGCCTTGATGCCGGGATACGAGATCGAATGATCGCCGCCCAGAATGAACGGGAAGTCGCCTTTGTCCAGCACCTCGCCGATCCGCTTCTCGGCGTTGGCAAATGTCGCTTCTGTGCTGTAAGCCACAATGTCGATATCGCCGTAATCGATAATTTTTGATTCGTTCAGGTCGATCAATTCCCGTTTCTCCACGTTGTACACTTTGCCGTCCTGAATCCGGTTGATCAGCCACTGCGCGTTCTCGCGAATCGCTTTCGGCGCGTACCGTGCTCCCGGTCTTCCCAGCGATGCGCCGCCGTCCCACGGAAATCCGATAATGCCGAAGTTTTGATTGTTCACTGTGATGCGCTTCCTTTCTTCGGCTCGAGCCGAGCCGGGTTACATTTCCAGATATTTGTGAATGACGAACTTTTTCTCCAACACAAAAATGACGATAAAGGACAGAATGACCGTCAAGCCCGCGAGCGCCGTCACGACCGGATTGATATCCAGCGAAACGAGCTGATAGATCCGGATCGGCAGCGTAATCGTATTCGCCTGGATCAGAAAGCTGGTCACGGTGTACTCGTCGATCGATACGAGCAGCGCAAGCATCCCGCCGGATATCATCGCCGGCACCAGTTGGGGCAGCACGACGGTGCGGAACGCATAGCCTTCCTTGGCTCCGTGGACGATCGCCGCTTCCTCCAGCGCCGGATCAAGCTGCCGCAACGTGGCGGTCGCGATCCGGACCACATACGGGCATATGACGACGGAGTGCGCCAGCGCGATGCTGACCGGCGAACCGACAATGCCCATCGGCACGAATATGATCAGAAAGCCGATCCCTGTCGTGACAAGCGGCACGATAAGCGGCCCGAGAAAGAACGACTCGAGCATTCCCTTGAACGGCATGCCTCCGCGTACGATGCCGACCGCGGCCAGCACGCCGACGAGCACCGCGATCAAGGTGGATACGAGGGCGATTGTCAAGCTGAGCCAGATCGAGGACATGATGCGGTCGTCCGCAAACAGGGCGCTGTACCGGTCTATGGAGAAGCCGCTGGGCGGAAATTGAAACATCCCCGAGCTGCCGAACGAAACCGGCAAAATAACGAGCATCGGAGCCAATATGAACAACAGGAGAAGCGCGATAATGACGTAGCCAACCGCTTTGAGACCGCTACGCATGATGCCCCCTCCTCTCCAAAATGCCGAACAGCACGAGCACGATGACGACGATGATCAGCAGCACGATCGACAGCGCCGAACCCAATCCGAAGTTGCCGATCGTAACGGTGGCGTTGTAGGCCATGTTGGACAGCAGGTTCGTCTTCGGCCCGCCAAGCATAACCGGCACAAGGAAGGTGTTGGCCGCGAGCGCGAATGCGATCGATCCTCCGGCGAAAACGCCCGGCAACGACAAGGGGAACGTAATGTGCCAGAACGTCCGCGCCCCCGATGCCCCAAGCATCATCGACGCCTCGAGCACGGCAGGATTCAGCTTTTTCAGCGATGTATAAATATTTAGTACGACGAACGGCAGCACATAATGGACGATGCCGACGATCACGGAAAAATTGGAGAACAACAGCGATACTTCCTGACTGAAATGAAGCAGCTTCGAGGCCGCGGCAACCGGACCTTCGTTGCTCAACACGATCATCCAGCCGTAAAGCCGCACCGTCAGGCTCATGAACATCGGCGAAATGATCAGCATGAGCCACAGTCCCTGCGACCCGGGGCGTCTCGTGGCGATGAAATAAGCGAGCGCATACCCCAATACGATCGAAATGACGGTGCTGACCGCGGCGATCCACATCGTCCGGCCGAGCACCTTCATATAAACGTCGGAAGAGAATACTTTCGCGTACTGCTCCAGGGAAAACGACCCGTTATCGTTCAGGCTCGTCGTCAAAACGTTCGCGAGCGGATATAAAAACAAAGCCGCCATATAGATGATGGCGATCCATCCCAGCACACTGTAAAACCGTTTCATCCTCGGCATCAAGCTCACCTACTATTCATGAAAAAAAGCGATGGAATCCGGGACAAAATGAACCCGAACCTGCGTGCCTTCGGCAGGCAAAGGTTGAACGAGCCGCGGCACGACCGCCGTTATATCGTCTGCGGAATACCCTTCCAGCCGCAAGCGGTATTCCGTTACACCGCCATAATAACGGCTGTCCAGCACAGTCGCCGCCACCGCATCGCGCCCCGAACCACCGTCTTCGACCTGCACCGCGTTCGGGCGCAATAGCACGACGCCCCGATCGCCGGGCTTGCAGCCGCTTCCGGTATGTCCGACCGGCAGCGTCATCGGTCCGACCTGCGCTTTGCCCGGTTCGATCAGGCGGGCGTCGGCAAGCCGGTTCGTATAGCCGAAGAAATCGGCGACGAACGGCGTGGCCGGCCGGCTCACAATCTCTTCCGGCGATCCGAGCTGCTCGATGCGGCCTTTGTTCAGCACCGCGATTTTGTCGGCCAGATACAGCGCTTCGTTCTGATCATGGGTGACGAAGACGGCGGTGAAACCGAGCGAACGATGCAGCGCGCGGATTTCCTTCAGCATCAGTTCTTTCAGACGGGCGTCCAGGTTGGACAGCGGCTCGTCGAACAGCATCAACACCGGCTCCACAGCCAGCGCCCGCGCGAGACTGACCCGCTGCTGCTGGCCGCCGGAGAGCGCCCTCGGCTTCCGCTTCGCCAAATGCTCGAGATCGACCAGCTTCAAGTACTTTTCGACCTTCTCCTTGATGACCGCGCTTTTTTCGCCGCGCGCCTTCAAGCCGTACGCAACATTATCCCAGACCGTCATATGCGGAAACAGCGCGTACTGCTGGAAGACCATCCCGAAATTGCGCTTGTTCGCGGGAACCGAAACAATATCTTCTCCGTTCAGCAGCATCCGTCCTCCGTCGGGCTTGACCAGACCGGCAATCATCCGGAGCAGCGTCGTCTTCCCCGATCCGCTCGGTCCAAGCAAACAAAGGAATTGGCCTTCGGCCAATTCCAGATCGACGCTTTCCACGACGACGTTGTCATGGTAGACTTTTTTGATTTGCTGCAGACTGATTCCTTTTATTGCATGGTTGCCTCTGTCCATTTGGTCAGCCAATCCTCTCTCTTAGATAGCAGCGAGTTCCAATCCGGAGCCAGCAACTGATCAAGGCTTTCTTTGCCGTATACGACTTTCTTTTGCAGTTCCGCCTCCAGCTCGACCGTTTCGTTGGTCGGACCGTAGAACAGCTCTTCGGCGAAGCCTTTCTGCGCTTCCGGCGTCAGACTGAAGTCGATCAGCTTCTGGGCGAGCTCCTGATTTTTACTGCTTTTCAGTACGCCAAGACCGCTGCGAATGAGCACGCCGCCTTCTTTCGGAATGACGAAATCGACGCTTTGCCCGGCTTCCTTGAGCGCGATGGCGCGGCCGTCGAACCAGGCGGCCATCGTAATTTCGCCCGTGCCGAACAGCGACTCCGGCGCCGAGAACGACGAATAATACTGGGCCACCGAAGGTGTGATCGCTTTGAACGCTTCCCATACCGGGTCCATATTGTCTTCGGTCGCATTCACCGCTTTGGCCGTCAGCAAAATATCCGGAATCCACTGACTCATCAGCGCGACTTTGCCTTGTACTTCCGGCGCCCACAGATCGTTCCACGACTCGGGCTTGTCCACTTTATCCGGGTTGTACGCTATGCCCCAAGAACCGAACACATTCGTCAAACCGTACGTTTCGTTGTCGGAGCCGTTCAGGAACGCCTGCGGATAGAGGTTGTCCCATTGCGTGAACGCCTCCTTCTTCAGCGGCTGCAGCAATTGCTTATTGCCGGCCTCGATCAGATCGAAGTCGTCCAGCTGCACAACGTCGATCTGCTCGCCCCCGCCCTGTGCCAGCTTCGCAACGCCGGTGTAAGGCGCGAGCGTAACTTTTACGCCGGGATTTGCCGCTTCGAACGGTTCTACTACATATTTCTTGAATACTTCGTCATATTTGCCCCCGAACGACGTGACGACGAGCTCCGATTTGCCCGACGATTCCGAACCGTTCCCCGACCCTTCGGACGATTTCGAATCTCCGCAGCCCGCAATCATCAATACAGAGGCCAAAATAATCGATAAAATTGCTTTTGTTGTATACTTTCTTCTGCCACCTGCGCGCACCTTGCCGTTTCCTCCTCAAGATTGCAGACTTATTCGATTCGCTGCATATATATTTATACTTATTTCAGACTAAATTATAAAATATGTGTTGTCAATATTGAATCGCCAGAAAAAGTTACGAAGTGTAACTTTGATTGAATTGTAATAAATTGTACTTAAGTTAATTTATGTAAATTAATTGTAACAAACTCGATTGCTGGAGATCATTCCGGGAATCATCCCCTAATCCACCCGTTTTCCAGATGCGGATATCCGTTCAAGCGATAGGGAATCCTACTCGGCGAGGGCAAACTTTGGTGAAAAAGAGGGATGAGAAATGCAGCAAAATCAAATGCAAGGCCAACAACAGCAGCAGCCTGTCATGATGCAGCCGCCCCAGGTCGTCACGACGAAAGACTGTCTGTATTTAAAGGACCAGCTTTCCTGGGAGCTGATCGCAATGAAAAAATGCCGCCAGGCCGCCCAACAATGCACCAACCCGGAAATCCGGCAGGCGATCGACAAGGCGGGACAGATGCACCAGCGGCACTACCAGTTGCTGCTCAAGCATCTGCAAAACAATAATAACGCGGCGCTGGCGAAAATACCGCAGATGACATCATAAATTGGAGGAGCGACCATGAATCAAAACCAAAATCAAAATCAAAACCCGATGACGATCCAGAACCCGAAGCCGCCGGGCGAACCGCAAGTGAAAGGTCCGGAAATGAACGATCGCGACCGGATCAACGACATCCTGGCATTGGAAAAGTATTTGACCGACAGCTTTAACGTCTCCGCCAGAGAAGCAAGCCATCCGGCGCTTCATCAGGATATTATGACGATCCTGAACGAAACGCACCAATGCCAATACGAGCTGTTCGAGGTCATGTTCAGAAACGGGTACTACAAGCTCGAAGCGGCGCAGCAGACCGAGCTCGATCAGGCTTACCAGCAGTTTAGCGGCTACTCGAGCCAGTTCCCGTATCCGGCAACATCGTTGCAGTAAAAGCGGTCGATGGGACGGCGGGACGCCGCTCGGCAACCGGCCGCAAACGAAAGCGGCAGAAGTCCGTCAGCCGTCAAGACCGGACTTCTGCCGCCAAATTTTTGCGAACTCAAATCGCTGCGGATGTGTGGTCCTCCGAAGCGGATCGCCGGCTGCTGCGATGCGCCATGACGAAGTAAACCAACGACATCGCCGCAAACGACGCCGCGAATACGCCAAGCCAGGAGGCCTGCGTCCACATCGAGCCGAAATCGCCGCTCGAAATGACATCTTTCAGCCCGGCGACCGAGTAAGTCATCGGCAGCCATGGCGTTACATGCTGCAGCCAGCCCGGAATCAGCTCGAGCGGGAACGTACCGGCCGAGCTCGTCAGTTGGAGGATCAGCAGGACGATCGCAATGAAGCGTCCGGGATGCTGCATCGTCGTCACCAGGAACTGAATGAGCATCATATACGTCAGACTTGTGATGATCGAGAACAGGATGAACAGCGGGACGCTCTTCACTTCCAGACCGAGCACCCACAGCAGCACCGCGTCCGCGATCAATGCCTGGATAATGCCGACAGCCGCGACCGTCAGCGCTTTGCTAATAAACCAGCTGCGGCCGTTCACCGGAGGAACAGCCGGTTCGCGCATCGTATAGACGATGCTGAGCAGCAGCGCCCCTACATACAGCCCAAGCGACAGGAAATATGGCGCAAAGCCTGTGCCGTAATTGGGCACCTCGCTCACTTTTTGCACATCGAGCTCGATCGGCTCGGCAAACATGTCGTACATCGCATCGGAGACTTGCAGATCCGAAGCTTTGGATGCCGCATTTCCCAGCTTGCCGGACAGCTCATGGGTGCCGTCGTCCAGTTTGATCAGTCCCGAGAACACCTGCTTCGCTCCGCTCTCCAGCTGTTCGGAACCGTCGACGAACGGTACGACGCTGGAGGCAAGCGAATTCAGTCCTTGCTCCAGCTTGCCGGCGCCGCCCGCCAATTGTTGCGCACCGGCGGCAAGCGACTTGCCGCCATCTCTGGCTTCGGCCAGCTTGCCGCCGAACTGCTTCATGCCCGCTGCCAGCCGTTCGGCTCCCGCCGACAGCGTCTTGCCGCCTTCAGCAAGCTTCCGGCCGCCCGCCTGCGCCTCCTTGAGCTTCCCGTCAAACGCGGATAAGCCGTTTGTCAATTCGGCAAGCCCGTTATGCAGCTCTTCGGCGCCGCCGCTCAGCTGCTGCTGAGCCTGCTTCGCGTCGGCCGCACCGGCGGCAAGCTGTTTGCCGGCCGCAAGCAGCGCTTGAAATTCTTCACTCTCCGCCAGCTGAGGATTGGCCTCGGCAAGACGCGCCAGCCCTTGGGCCAGGCTGTCCGATCCGGCTTCCAGCTTCGCCGAGGCGTCCGTCAATTGCGCCAGCCCCTGGGCCAGCCGGCCGGACGCCTGTTCCGCGTCGCTCGCGCCCGCGACAAGCTCGCCGCCCGCCTTGGCGAGCTGATCCAGCCCGGCGCTAAGCTCAGCCGCACCGCCGTGAAGCGATTCGGCGCCCGTCCGGAGCGACGCCGCCCCCGATTCAAGCTGCCCATGCGCTTCGTACAGCGAGTCAAGGCCGGCCGCTAGACCGTTCGCCCCATCGCGAAGCGAAGCGGCGCCGTCGTTCAGGCCGGCTCCTCCATTTCGGAGCTCCGCAACGCCGTCCTGCAGCGAGACGGAACCTGATGCAAGCCGATTCAAATGCCGCACAAGCTGGGCCATCCCGTCCTTCGCCTGCGCCGTTCCGTCCGCGAGCTGTCCGGCTCCTTCGCTTGCGGCGCTGATGCCGCCGGCCATCTCGCCCAGTTGTTCGAAGACGGCGCGCGCGTAGGCTTGCGTCACTTCTTTATTGAGCATCGCCTTCATCTTCTCTACGGCCGAGTTACCGATCTGGGATGCCAGGAAATTGTAGCCTTCGTTCTGAAGGAACTTCAGCTTTGCCGCAGTCGGATGGTCCGACGTCAGCGTCGTCGTTTTCTCGGAGAAATCTTCCGGAATTTCAATGGCCATATAATAAGTATTGTTTTCCAAGCCCGCCTTCGCTTCTTCCTTCGTCACGAACCTCCAGTCGAACTGGCGGTTTTCTTTAAGCTGACCGGCGAACTCCTCGCCGATTTTCAGCTGCTTCCCGTTAAATTCGGCGCCCTTGTCCTCGTTCACGACCGCCACAGGCAAATCTTCGAGCCGTCCGTACGGATCCCAGAATGCGCCGAGGAACATCGCCGTATACATGACCGGGACCATCAGAACGGCAATAACCGGAATCAACACCTTCGGGTTGCGGCCGATCGAAGCCAGCTCTTTGCCGAACTGCTTCAAGCTTGCAAACATAAAACCTCACTCCTCTTGCATTTATCAACCAGTTTTGTTCATTATGACCGTTATGGTCATTTAGTCATTTATGGCGAAAAATTCGGCTCCCGACACTATGCCGGAGCCAATCCTTCCTTTAAGTAGAAGCAAAGCAGCTCTGCGACGCGGTCTTTATCGAGCGGTTCGTGCGTCTTTCTCCAGTCCGCCGCCAGCGCCATATACAGCTTCAGCATAACGAAAGCCGTCAACTCCGGATCGCATGGCTTGATCTCGCCTTTGTCGATCGCTTTCTGCACCTGCTGCCGAATATAGCCGATGACCGACTTTTCGATCAGCTGCAAACCTTCCTGCGCCATCTGCGTCCCGATGTCCCGCACCTCCTGGGACAGCTTGATGGCCAGCTCGTGCTGCTCCCGAAAATCGAGCAGCTTGTGCAGCACCCGGTTCAAATTATCGAAAAACGTAAGATTCGGGTCAAGCGCCGCTTCGGCCACCTGTTTCATCTCCGTAAGCAGGCTCTTCATAATCTCCTGAAACAGCTCTTCCTTGTTGGAGAAAAACGTGTAGATCGTCCCTTTGCCGACATTGGCGATTTTCGCCACCTGATCCATCGTCGTCGCCTTATACCCGAACAAGGCAAACGACTTGGCCGCCGCATCCACGATCATCTTCCGCCGGTCAATTGACATGTCGCCACCTCCGACTGACTGACCGAATGACCAAAATTCAAAATCAGTCATTTAGTCAGAAGCTATTGTAGCACGCTGTTGGCCGTTTGGCAAGCAATGGTTCGGAATAATAGATTGGAAAAAATGATACGCTATCATCATGATCGAAATATATGCCTGGAATATGCTTGGAGCTTGTTGAAGCCGAGGTGCGAGCAAAGAGGAAGGGAGTACGGGAGGAACGATGCGGCAGACAAAGTTAAAAAGGGCAGCCTCCGCCGCCGACTATCATGTTTTCGAATGGTTTCTTGCAGGCGGAGGCCGGTTCACATTTTCAATTTTACGGTATTGCTCTTGCCGTCCCATGAGATGCGGGCCCGGACGACATCGGCAAGCGGCCGCAACGGCACCCAGCCGGCAGTTCCGATCAATCGCGTCGGCAGCTTTACGCCATTGACGGTTACGGTTCGGTCGACCCAGCCGATACTGGCGCCAAGTTCTTCTCCGACAATACGCGCTGGCCCCCACGTTCGACCGTCGATCGCGTCGCCGTTCGCGACGTACTTGCCGTTGACTTCGATGCGGACCGAGACAGGCTGATTGTCGCTCGTCAAGCCGAAATATGAGCCCAGTCCCGCAGCGATACCGTCGGCCAAGGCGTCCAGGACATCCGCGCGCCGAAGCCGTTCCGCATCGGCCGGCACGTCGATAAACAGACATTCGATCAGAACGGCGGGCATGTTCGTCTCTCTGCAAACGTACAGATCGGCTTTTTTTGGGCCGCGGTCGCGATCGACACCAAGCGGGTTAATCCGCCGCCAGATTTCGCTGTGGAGCACGCGCTGCAGTTCGCTGGTGTTCGGGTTTGCCGAACGGCTGTACATGTACGTTTCGAACCCGCCCGCACCGCCGCCGGCGTTGCAATGGACCGAGACGAACGCATCGGCCCGTTCGCGGTTCGCGATGCTTGTACGCTCCGGCAATGGAACAAAGACGTCTGCCGTGCGAGTCAACAGCACCCGGATGCCCTCGTATTTTGCCTTCAACCGCTCGGCCGCGGCCAGAGAAATTTGCAGCGCGACATCTTTTTCCTGCAAACCGTTGGCGACGGCGCCGGGATCGTGTCCGCCGTGACCGGGGTCGAGGACGATGGTGATGGTCATTTGTTTGCTTCCCCCTTCTGGCGCAATTGCTCAAGCCAACTGACAAGTCCCGGCGGCAGCGGCACGCCAATGACGCCGAGATTTTCGACGACGCTTAACCCTTCGCGGCCTGCATAATAGTAAAGGGCCAATGTGCGGAAAATCGGATTTTCACCTCCCGCCATTTTATCGAGCAGGGTTGCTAGAGCGATTACGCTTAAAATGACAGCCTTCCGGACGCCGCCCCAAAACATCACTTCGCTATTAACCTTTTTCTGTCTGACCGCGCCCAGAATGCCCGTAATATAATCGCAAGCGATCAAAGCGATCAATACCTGCAGCGCAATATCCCAGCCGCCAAGCGCGCTTGCGACAACACCGGCCAGAGCCGTCACGACGCCGAATGCCGCTTCTTTTCCGGTAGCCCCGATGGCGGTAGCGGCGATAAAATCTTTGATTTGTGTCATGCCGATCGTTCCCTCCTTCGCTCCTCGTAATGATCTTAAAAGGACATACTCTATTAGACGTACTCTATTAATAGAATATTTTTGAAAAGAAAAAAGGACCCGGTATCAGCGGAGCCCGTCAGTTACATATTCGACTTTCGTAATTTGCTTGTATTGATCGGCTGTAATCCAGCCGGCTGCGACAAACACTTTAATGCCGTCATTGTCGTAACCAGGCATGCCGGCATCGTAATACTTTTTGATCCATTGGTAACGCATTACGCCCCACCTCCTCCCGACGCTGATTGCAAGGCGGCCACTTGGAGCATTAGGTCGGCGATTATAGCGTCCTGCTGTTGAATTTGGATGTCTTTGGCAGCAGAATCGATCAACAGCGCAGCGACTTGCTCGTTCATTTCCTGATCCGGCGTCTTCGGTGCTGGCGGTTGGTTCGCCCTTTCTTCCTCCAGCTCTTCCGGCGTCCTGAGCCGGACCGTATCGCCGTCGCGCTTCCATGTCCACGGCTCCGCGCTGTATGTTTGCCACTCTTCAACTGTGATCGGTACTGCTTCGCTCGGAATGTTTTCTCCATGAATCGCGTCAACAAAAAACGTCACAATTCCGCCGGTTTGAGAGTCAAACAGAGCATAATACTGCGGCGGTTGAATCTATCATGTTTTTGTCATCCGCTGTCGAAAAAACAATATTGGCGCGATATGTTTCGTACTGCCCTTGCAGCAGCCATTGACAGACTGGATGTCGGCCGGCTATAATTTGATTATTAGATAATTTTCTAAATATATTTTGAAGCGAGGAGTCAGGTGCCGCATGTCTTTGAATGATACGTTTAAAGCGTTGGCCGACCCTACCCGCCGCAAAATACTCGATTTGTTGAAGGACGGCGACCTGACGGCCGGTCAAATCGCGGAGCACTTCGATATGACCAAACCGAGCATTTCGAATCACTTGAACATTCTGAAGCACGCGGGTCTCGTCTGGGATGAACGGAAAGGGCAAACGATCGTGTACTCGCTGAATACGACGGTGTTCCAGGATGTTATGAAGTGGCTGATCGATCTGCAACAATCGAAAGGATGATGCGTGATGAGAAAATGGACTTTCCCTCTTCTGTCGGCCGTTGCGGCAACGGTCGTCAGCCTGACTGTTTATGCCGACTTGCCGGAACGGATGGCGCTTCACTTCTCCCGGTCGGGATCGCCCGACAACTGGGGCGGCAAACCGTTCGGCGCTTTCGCATTGCCGGTTCTCATCCTGCTCCTGTCTGCGCTGATCATATTCTCGGTCAAGCTGGAGAAGGACGAGAACAAGCGGCGCCGTACCGAGGCTTCGATCGGCGCCATAGCCGCCGCCGTTTCGGCCGTGCTTCTCGCCGTTCATCTGTTCATCGTCGCCTACAATCTCGGATACGACTTGAGCGCCGCACATTTTGCCGCCGTAATCGTCGGCATCCTCTTCATTCTGATGGGCAACATGGCGCCGCGTTTGACGCAAGGGCCGCTGCAGTGGCCGAAGCTTCCCGAGCGCATTATGCGCAAGGCATTCCGCTTTCAAGGCCGGGTCATGCTTGTGCTCGGGTTCGCATTCATCCTGCTTGCATGGCTGCCCCAAAGCTATATTTTGCCCGCTTTTTTCGGACTGATCGTCCTGTTCATCCTTATTACGGGCGGCAGCATCATGTTTTTCGCACGCGCGCGGTGATTCGCGCTATTGACAGAAAAAGACACCTGATACGGTGTCTTTTTTATTTCGATGACGATACGGCCATCCGTTCCATCGCCGCGTTCCGTCATCCTTTGACGTTCAGCGTGCGCAGCCGGTTAAGCGCCGCCGCCAGCTCGTATTTTCGCGGCAGCGCCAAATCGCCGGGATGGCCGTCGTAAGGGGAAACGGCTTCGAGCCCCTGCTCCCCGACGGCCGCATACAGCCGGTCCACCATCTCGCGCAGCGTCGTGCGGCCGTCCGCATAGGTTTTCGCCAGCGCCGTCAGCATACAGGCAATCGCGCGCGTCTGACTCGGGTCGACGAGCTGCTCCACCAGGTCGAGGGCGATTTCATGCGTACCGTAGACGATTTTGGACAATCCCTTGGCATCCGCCTTCTCCCGCTTCCCGCGCGTAGCGTCGAAGCTGCCGGGCAGCACGACCCGCGGCGTCACATCGCCGAAGCTGTCGCCCCCTTCCGGCTTTCGCCCGTCATCCAGTCGGCGGGCAATCCGCTTCGCCTCTTCGGTCACGTCGACCGGCTCATATTCATCCAGCATCAGAACCGTGTCCGCCGCATGAAAATAGTCGCCCGATCCGCCGAGCACGAGGATGGTGGATACCCGATGCTGTTCATACAGCTTCCGCACTTTGTCGACGAACGGCGTAATCGGTTCTTTCCGCTTCGCCACCAGCGCCTGCATGCGGGCGTCGCGAATCATAAAGTTGGTCGCGCTCGTATCCTCGTCGATCAGCAGCAGCTTGGTTCCCATCTCCAGCGCCTCCATAATGTTGGCCGCCTGAGAGGTGCTGCCGCTTGCGTCCTCCGTGGAAAACCGCCGCGTATCTCTGCCGAAAGGGAGATTCGAGATGAAAGGCGATATGTTCACCTTCTCGACCCGCCGTCCGTCCTCGGCCCTGATCTTGCATGCCGAATCGTCCGTAATGACATATTCCCTGCCGTCTCCGGGAATGTGGTTGTAAACGCCTCTTTCGATCGCCTTGAGCAGCGTGCTCTTCCCGTGATACCCTCCGCCGACGATCAGCGTCACGCCGTTTCGAATCGCCATGCCGCGGATCGGCTCCCGGTGTGGGAGCGGAATCTCGACCTCCAGCGAGGCGGGCGAGCGGAACGGCACCGCCTCCCGGCCTTGCATCGGACGGTCGCTGATGCCGCTTTCTCTCGGCAGAACCGAGCCGTTCGCCACGAACGCGGCGTATCCGCGGGCCTGCAGGAAAGCGCGTATCGCCTCCTGCTGATCGGCCAGCTCCCAGTGCGCCCTGAGCCGCGTCCGGTCATACCGGAACAGCGCTTGCCGCAGAATGGCCGGCACGCTTTCGCACAGCATCCGCGCCGCTTCCTTGCCGAGCACCGTTCGGCCCGCCGCCGGCAGTCCGACCGAAAGCCGCACCTCGATTCCGTGCTCCTCCACTTTGACAGCGGTCCGCGGCAGCACTTCCTGGCCCGGGCGGTCGACCGCGATCATGCCGCTTTTGCCGTGTCCGACCGGACGAACCCCGTGACGGCGAATCGAATCGGCGATGCTGCGGGCGAAGAAATCTTCCACCGCAATCCGGCGGCAGCGCGTGCGCAGCCATTCCGGTTCGGCCGCCGCCTCCTTTCCGCCGAATGCGACGCGTATCCGGGACGGCGCGGCAAAAGGGTCCGCCTGTACATGATCGATGTGCAGAACGAACCCGTCGCCGGCATAGGAGCCGGCAATGTCCCGGTACGCTTTGTATCCTTTACCGTCAATGCGCTGCAATATTTGTTTCAATCGTTCCATTGTCCGTTCACCTGCACGCTCCGACGTTTCAACGTTCCGTTGTCGGGACCATCGTTTTCAAAATTAAAGTATAATTGTACCGTCGAACGGCTCGTTTGTCTAATCGGCCCCTCGACCGAAACGGGCGTGCGCTTAGCCTCCGATGCCGATCAGCATAATCCCCGCGGCAATGACGGCGGAAGAGGCGATGCGCCGGATACCCTGCTGTTCCTTGAGCACCACGATACCGAGCAGCGTTCCGAATACGGTGCCGATTTCGCGGATCGGCGATATGTATCCGACAGGGGCGAGCCGCATCGCGAAGAGAAACAATAAGTACGACAGGGGCGAAAGCAGCGAACCGAGCAACACGATTTTCCAGCCGTTCGTCCATTCCCGCTTGATCTCCCCGGAACGCAAAACGGCCGGCGTCAGCGCCAGTACGAAGCCGAGATTGGATATCCCGAGCAACGCGACGGGCGAAATCGCGCCCACGTTAATTTTGTCGGCCAATACATAGCCGGTTATGAACAGACCGACGCCGAAAGCCAGCAATACCGGCTTGAGCGTCATTCCGCTTGCGCCGCGCCGCAGCGACCAGCCGCTCATGACGGCAAAACCGGCAAACAGACAGGCGAGCCCGACCCATCCCGTGAATGATAACGACTCGTCGAACAACGTCATGCCGAGAAGCGGAATGAGCAGCGTCGGCGTCCCGCGCATAATCGGATACACTTGCGACATGTCGCCATGGCGGTAGGTAGCCGACAGAAGCAGCGCGTATCCGCCTTGCATGGCCATCGATACGGCAAGGAAGACGTACCCCCGAACCGGCAACGGCGTGCCGGCGAGCTCCGCAACCGAATACGGCAGCAGCGCAACGGTCGAAACGAGCATGATCAGCCATAAAAACACGCTTTTGTTGCCGCTTTGCTTCGCGAACAAATTCCATACGGCATGCAAAAAGCCGGAACAGAGCACCAGAAGCACCGCGATCGCAACCACATGATCCTCTCCATCAAGGGAATTGAGCAGTTTCAATATATCACGGAAATACACACAAATACAACTATTCGTTATTAAATCAACATTGCATAATTCTTCGCATAAACCTGTGCATTATCCTCTTTGCAAGCACCGATACGATTCACCGATAATGCACCTGAAATGCGAAAAGGACACCTCTAGCGAGATGTCCTTTCAGCAGCCTTTTGCAGTAAATCGTTCGCGATTTGTTTAAACTGAATTCCGTTGGTGCTCTCGATCTTGGCGATCCAGTCCGGGCGAATGGTGGACGCACCGCTGAATGCGCCGCACAATGACCCTACGATCGCGCCGTTCGTGTCCGCATCGTCGCCGATATTGATGACCGATACGATACCGTCGGCCACATCTCCTTCTGCGGCGTAAAATACGCCGAGCGACAGCGGAACCGATTCGTAGCACTTCATGCCCGCTCCGATATAAGCGTACAAAGTCTCGCATATTTCCTGGAGCGGCTTATGCCGCAGTTTATCCACCAATTCGACCGCCAAGCGAATTCTCGCCGCGATGGAAGGCGCCGGTTGATCGAATCCGAGCTGTTCGCCTTTCTCCGCGCCGGCGATGGCCGCCATCATGACGTCGATCGGCTTGCAGTCTCCCTTCACCGCTGTGGAAATCGCCGCGGCAACGGCGCAAGCGGAGGCAACGCCGGCCCGGCTTCCATGGGACGGAAGCGCGGACGCTGCCGCTTCCTCGATCGCCTTCGGCAAGTTGCCGTGATAAAAAATGCCGATTGGCCCGACCCGCATGGCCGCTCCGTTGGTATCTCCGTTCTTCCCGGCTTCAATATAATCGCCGCCGGAAAGGATCGTCTCCAGAAATTTGCGGGTGCTGGGCCCGATTACCGTCGATTCCAGCATCTTATGCCGCCGGGCCCACTCTCTCATCTTCTCGACGAACGATTCCGTGTCAAATCGTCCTTCTTCGATCAGGACGGAGGAAACGATCAGGCTTTCCTGCGTGTCATCCGTAATCCCGCCTGCCTCGACCGAGCTGTGCGCGGTTTGCTCCGCATCGGGACTTACAAAATCCGTAAGCCTTCCGTAAATTCTTTTGATCTGGGAAGGCGGCATAAAAGAAGCGGGCATCCCCATCGCATCGCCTATCGCGGTCGCGATCAAGCTTCCGTAAGCCCTGTCCAGCAACGAGTCGTTTCTCTCCATAATTATCTCACCTTGCTTTCTCCATCATGTCCGTCACGTCTTGCAATGTAAATCGACCATGCGGGCCCATGATCGTCGTTGTGATCGCACCGCATGCGCTGGCCATTTTAACGGAAGTCCTCAGGTCGTATCCTTTGGACAACCCGTACAGAAGCCCTCCGGCAAAGCTGTCTCCCGCCCCCGTCGAATCGATGCTGTTCACCGGGTAAGGCGGAACGGTAAAGTAATCGCCGTCGGTCCACACTTCTACCCCTTGGCTTCCTTTCTTCAATACGATATACAGAATCCCGCGCTCCCAATATCCGGAGAAATCCCGACGATTCCACCCGAGCTTCCGTTCGAGCAGGTCCAATTCGCTCTCGTTCGGGATGATCAGATCGGCAAGCCCCAGCACAGCAAGCAACGTATCCTCCGAAATCGAGCTGGCAAGCGGCCCGGGATCGAACACCACAAAGGCTCCCGCTTCTTTCAGCTTCTTTAACTGCCGGACAATTTCGCGGTCATATTCCGGATCGAGCAAATAATAACCGGTTACGTAAACATGGGATACCCGCCCGCACAGGTCGTCGCCGATCATGCCGGATTGAAAGTCCGCTTCGCACCCTTTGTACGTCAGGAACGTTCTTTCCCCGTCCTTCTCGACAACGGAAATGCAATAGCCGGAATTCCGCTGCTCCGCATACCGGATCGCAAGCTCGGAAAATTGCCGCTGCTTCAAATACTCCCTGATTTTGCGCCCCCATGCGTCGTCGCCGACCGTCGAGACGATATGCGGCGTCATGCCAAGATTTTGCAAGGTCGAGCCGACGTTGATCGCGCAGCCGCCGATACGGAAAAAAGAATCGGTCATCAGGGCGTCTCCGCCTCTTTCCGGGTAACGGTCGACCAGCACATACTGATCCACGATTATGCCGCCGAAAATGACGATTTCCGTTTTGTCCGCCATCGCATAAACCTCACTCCGTTAATATGGTTTGGTTTTCAGCACTCCAATGCAGACATACCTCGTCACCTTGGCGGAATGCGCGGGCATCGGCATCGTTCTGCTGCTGCACTTTCAATTCATGCCCCATCACTTCGACCAAATAGGTGGACAAGCTGCCGACATATGTGATGAATTTGATCGTTCCTTTCACGCCGGTATTTGCGGAATCATCTTGCGTAAGACGAATCCGTTCCGGCCGAATGGACAGAATCAACGGCTTTCCATTTTGGACGCGGGAATCGGAAGGCTCGACCGGCACGACAAGCTTCCCGCCGCTGTCAAGCTGGAACACCGCTTTATCCCCGGACTTCTCCAGCACGGTTCCTTTCAGGAAATTCGAATGTCCGATAAATCCGGCCACGAACGTATTGACCGGCTTCTCGTAGATCTCCTGCGGGGAACCGATTTGTACGATTTTCCCTTCTTTCATAACCGCTATCCGGTCCGACAGCGTCATCGCTTCTTCCTGGTCATGCGTTACGAAAACCGTCGTGATGCCGACCTCTTTTTGAATCATTCGCAGCTCGATCTGCATGGCGGTTCGCAAATTTTTGTCGAGCGCGCTCAAGCTTTCATCCAGCAAAAGCAGCGACGGTTTGATGACCAGCGCCCGCGCCAGGGCGACACGCTGCTGCTGACCCCCGGAAAGCTGTTTCGGTTTTCGGTTCTCGTATCCGGTCAACCGGACCATCTCGAGCGCTTTCGCCACTTCCTTCCGGATATCCGATCTGGACATTTTGCGTTGTTCCAGCCCGTAAGCGACATTCTGCGCCACCGTCATATGCGGGAACAAAGCGTAGCTTTGAAACACCATGCCTACGTTTCTTTTGTATGCGGGCAGCCGATCGATCACTTTGCCGTCTATGGAAATTGTACCCTCATCCTGCCGCTCGAATCCGGCCACAATCCGCATCGTCGTCGTTTTACCGCATCCGGACGGGCCGAGCAGGGAAAGGAAGGCGCCTTTTTCGACTTCGATGTCGATATGGTCGAGCACCTGGTTCCCATGGAACGATTTCGATAAATTTTTAATCTCCAGATAAGCCATGGCAACCCCCTACTTAAAAATGTATTTCAGCGAAGTTCTCATAATAAAGAAAATGATGACGAGCACGCTCGCGGTTGCGGCCAGCAGTATGGTCGATACCGCATTGATTTCCGGCGTAAAACCGAATTTGATGGAGGAATAAATCTCGATCGGCAGCGTACTGGAGCCGCTCGGAATGAGAAAGTATGAAATAATGAAATTATCGAAAGAAATGACGAACGAGAGAAATCCTCCCGCCAGCATAGCCGGAAACAGCAAAGGCAGCGTAATCCGGAAAGCGGTTGTCCATTCGTTCGCGCCCAAGCTGGCCGACGCTTCGTTGATGGTGAGATCCAGGCTTTGCAGCCTCGCTCTGATGACCAGCACCGCATAGGGAAGCGAAACGACGACATGCCCGATTAGCAAAACAGGATAGTTCTTGTCGAGCCCGAGCGCGCTGAGCAGCAGCAAAATGGACAAGCCGAGAATAAGCCATGGAATGGTGAGCGGCACGATGACGAGCGAATTGATCCATTCCTTGAGCTTCGAGTTGGTCTGGACAACCCACAGCATCAGCATCGTGGCCAGCACGACGCAGATGAAGCCCGTCGCCGCCGCGATATACACGCTGTTCAAGGCCGCTCCGATCAGCGTGTCGTTGCCGGCCAGATCCTTGTACCAGCGCATGCTGAATTCAATAGGCAGCGCGTTGTACCTTGAGGCGTTGAACGACATCAACATAAGCACGAGAATCGGGGCGTACAGAAACAGCATAATGAGGGATGCGTAAGTCCATCCGAGCACTTTTTTCACCATTTTTTACGCCTCCTCTTTCGAAAACCGGGAGAGCACGGCCATGCAAATGAGAACGATGATCAGCAAAATAAACGAAATTGCCGCTCCGAAATTCCATCCGTAAATTTCAAAGAACTGATCCTCGATGACCATGCCGATGACCGAGCCTTTCGTTCCGCCCAAAATGCGGGGTTCGACAAATACCCCCAGGCAAGGAACAAAGACCAGGATGCACCCGGAGATGATACCGGGCTTGCTCAGCGGCAGGACGATGCGCCGGAAAGTGGTAAAAGGCCCGGCTTTCAGGCTTTTCGACGCTTCGATCAACGCGTTGTCCACCTTCTCCAGCGACATGTAGATCGTGATGACCATATACGGGAAGAAAATATGGACCAAAGCGATCACGACCGCATACTGGGTAAACATCAGTCCCAACGGCTCCGGGCCAATCAAGTGCAGCTTGCGGAGCACGATTTCCAGAATCCCGCCTTCCCGAAGCAGGTTTTGCCAGGAATAAGCCCGTACCAGCTGACTGGACCAAAAAGGAATGATGATGGCCATCAGCAGCAGATTTTTTCCGCCGCTGATGATCTTGACCATCACATACGCCATCGGATAACCGATCAACAAACAAATCAGGGTGACGTAGAAGCTCAGTTGAATCGTCTTCCACGTCAGTTTCAGATAAAAGCCCTTCTGAAAGAAGTCCAAATAATTTTGAAGGGTAAAATGGCCGGCGGCTCCGTCGCTCAGGAAGCTGAAATAGACCATAATAAAGAGCGGAACCACGCAAAAGGACAGAAGCAGGAACGCCGCCGGACTCATCAGCCAAATCTTTTTATTCAAGCGAGGTCACTCCTTAACTGCGCATTAATGCGCCTTCACTTCCTGCCACAGTTCGTTCCATTGTTTTTTGACCTCGTCGCTCCGGTAGGAAATGAATTTCAATTTGTCGATCGACGATTCGTCCAGTCCCATCTCTTTAATGAACTCGGGATCCAGGTTGGCGCTCGCTTCACTGTTGACCGGGGCGGGGCCGCCTTTATTGACCCATGCTTCCTGGAACTTGCGGTCGATCATGTAATCGATGAACTTATGGGCCAGATCCACGTTTTCGGAGCCTTTGACGATCGCCCAGTTATCGACCCATCCGATCGCGCCCTCTTTCGGGATGACATATTTGATGCTTTGCCCTTCTTTTTTCATCGCGGCGGTTTGACCGCTCCACATCAAGCCGATATCGATCATATTTCCGGCATAAAGCTTGGAGAATTCGTCCCCGGTTTTCCAGTATGTCAGGTTATACCCCTTTTGTTCGATCAGCTTTTTCTTGATCGCTTCCAGATCGGAAGGCGCGTTCGGATCCTGGCCAAGCGCAAGAGCCGCGATCATGACCGCATCGTTGAAATCGTCCCGGAACGCGATTCTCCCTTTATATTTCTCGTCCCAGAACACTTGAACGGAATCGATCGGGTCTTTGACTTTGTCCGGATTGTAAGCGATAGCCGTCGAACCCCAGACCCACGGCACGGCGTAAACCTTGCCGTCCTTTACGTTCTCGGGGAGATGTTTGAACGGCTCGTAAATTTTGTCATAGTTGCTCAGCTTGGAGGTATCGATCTCTTCCAGCAAGTTTTCTTCGATCGCAACGGGAAGAATCGATGCGTTGGGCAGAATGACATCCAGACTTCCGGCACTGCTCGTTCTGACTTTTGTCAGCAATTCTTCTTCGGAAGCCATATATTGATGTTCGATCTCCACGTTGTACGTCTCTTCGAATTCTTTGATCAGCTCGGGATCATTGGAGCCGTAGTCTTTCCAGTTTACGACTGTCAGCGTTTTCTTTTTTTCGTTCGGCACAGCCGCGTTTTCTTCTCCGTCAGAAGCTTTTCCGCAAGCGCTTACAGCCGTCAGAATCAATATAAGAGCAATCGCCGCCGATATCTTTTTCATGTTTCTGATCATCTCCTTAATCGATTGATGAACCGGATTCAGTTCATATTGGTCATAATTTTAAACTCGACATGCGGACCGTAAACGACCTTGACCTTTTCGATTTCCGTGTTGTTCTGGTCGAATATGACCCCTTCCGCCTTTAAGAGCGATGTTTCCTTCTTATCGACCTGCAAAATTTCCTTGATCTTGTCATTGACCTCCTCGGGCGACAATGTAATTTCCGTGCGTCCCGGGTAAGTGCGATAGTCATTCCGCAGTACGTTGTACAGGGATTCTTTTCCGAAGTCGTAGCGCTCCAGTCCGGGAAACAAGGATACGGGAAGATAGGACGTATCGACCGTCAGGTACAACACCCCGGTATCTTTTTTGACCCCGCGCGCCCTGACCAGCTTGAAGTACGCTTTGCCGCCCATATTGACCGTCGTTTGTTCCAATACTTCGGATACCGCGACTTCGTTGCGGCTTTTCAAATAATCCGTAAATCCGCCGAAATTCCAAATGCTGTACTTTAGCGGATTTAACCGGACAAACGTGCCTTTCCCGCGAATCTGTTCCACCAGGCCTTCGGTCACCAGCATGGAAATGGCCTTCCGTACCGTTCCCCGGGTAGTCTGGAACATCTTCATCATTTCCGATTCGGAAGGAATGGCTTCGCCTTGCTTGTACTCCCCATTCAAAATTTTTTCTCTGATAATTCTTTGAAGTTGGATATAGAGTGGAGCGAAATCATTCTTGTCGAGTATGATGCTCACCTCCCAACCGATTATACAGTTATATAGTTGTCCACTTATGTGTACAAGTTGATTGTAACAGATTCCCATCTGGACCGCAAGCACTAAGTAAAATTACCTAATCGAATCGGATGCGAGACTATTTTCATAAAAAAAAGCGTTCCCTCTTCCCAGGGAACGCTTCAAAATGGACCGTACGGTCGGCTGTTGCCGCTGTCAGCGGCTGACGATTTCGATGCCGTGCTGCCGGTAGGCTTCGACGATGCCCGGATCGATTTTCGAATCGGTAATGAACAGGTCCACTTCCGCATAGTCGCAAACCTTCAGCAGCGAAACGGCGCCGAACTTGCTGCTGTCCGCCAGAACGATCGTCCGTTTCGCGATTTTCATCAGCTTCTTCTTCAGCTGCACTTCGCCGATCCCGTAGTCGGTCACGCCCTGCTCCGGCGTCAGCCCGCTCATATTCATAAAGAACGTATCCACATGAAACTGCTCCACGAACGTTTCCGCCAGTTCGCCGACGACACATTGCTCCTGGTTGCGGATGACGCCCCCGGCGAAAATGATCGTATAATTCGGCATGCTCACCAGTTCATTCGCGATCGGCAGCGAATTCGTCAGCACGGTGAGCCGCTCCACCCGTTTCTTCAACGCTCTGGCAAACGCCGTATTCGTCGTGCCGATCTCAAGCGCGATCGATTGCCCTTCTTCCACATAGCGGACGGCCGTCTCCGCCAATTCCCGCTTCCGGTCGGCAAATTGCGTTTCCCGCACCGTAAAGGGCAGCTCCCGGGTATAGTCGATTTCGGCCGGAATCGCGCCGCCATGAACCCGTTTCAGACAGCCCATCCTCTCCAGGTAATCCAAATCGCGCCGGATCGTTTCCACGGAAACGCCGAACAGCTTGATCAGCTCGGCCGTTTTGACCGATTGCTCCCGGTTCAGTTTCTGCAGTATGGTCTGGTGCCGCTGCTCCGCAAACAAAATGGCCGGTCCCCTTCCTCTTACCTCTCGCTCCAACTTTATAACGATTATATCACGAAACCGGATGCGAACAGCTCTGTCGTGTTTCCGGGCGTTTCCCGCAAAAGAACTGGACAAGAAGAGCCTGCTTTTATATTATTAATATTAATGCGAAATAATAATATTTTTATTAATGATATGGAGGCGCCATGGACTTGCAACCTTATACGCAGAAGTATATCAATCCGATCATTCCGCAAAGAGCCGATCCCTGGATTTACAGGCATGTCGACGGATACTATTACTTTACGGCCTCTGTACCGGAGTATGACCGTATTGAATTAAGGAGATCATTAACGATCCAGGGACTCGCCGAAGCGGAACCCGTTGTCTGCTGGCGAAAGTACGATCAGGGGCCGATGAGCGCCAATATATGGGCTCCGGAAATTCACTTTATCGACGGCAAGTGGTATATCTATTTTGCTGCGGCCAGAACAGCGGAGACGAACGACGGGATGTTCGACCACCGCATATTTGTGCTTGAGAACGATTCCGCCAATCCCCTTGAAGGGACCTGGGTGGAAAAGGGGCAAATTCAAACGGATTGGGAATCTTTCTCCCTGGATGCCACCACATTCGAACATCGCGGAACCCGCTATCTGGTATGGGCACAGAAAGATCCCGCCATTGCCGGCAATTCCAATCTGTATATCGCGCCTATGCACAATCCTTGGACGCTGCGCGGACCGCAATCGCGTATTGCCGTGCCGGAATACGAGTGGGAGAAAATCGGATTTCTGGTCAACGAGGGCCCGGCCGTGCTGAAACGGAACGGACGCGTCTTTATCAGCTACTCCGCCAGCGCCACCGATCATCATTACTGCATGGGGCTGCTATGGGCGGATGAAAACAGCGACCTGATGTCGCCTGCTGCCTGGAACAAGTTACCCGTTCCCGTCTTTCAGTCGGACGAAACGGTAGGACAGTATGGCCCGGGTCACAACAGCTTTACTGTGGCCGAAGACGGTCAGACGGACATTCTCGTCTATCATGCCCGCAGTTACAAAATTATCGAAGGCAATCCGCTGTACGATCCGAACCGGCACACTTGCGTGAAAGCTTTCGGCTGGGACGATCAGGGCATGCCCGCATTCGGCAAGCCGGCTCCCGCTTCAGCCACATATCCGTAATATAAGAAGCCGGCCGATTCGCGCCCTGCCCTTGCTGCTCTAGGGGGTAGGGACGAACCGACCGGCTTCCGATCGTTCTACTCTTCGGTTTCCATAGCTGCCTTCTTCTCGTAATACAATCTGAACACAATGTCTTGATTGTAGTTGCCGAAGCCCGTCCCGAACAGCGTCACCCCGCCGACATTGTCCGCATCTTCCAGAACGGAGATACGGAACGTCCACTGCTTGAGCTGGATATGAAGATCGCTCAGCTTAACCTCCGATATCCGGTTGCCGTCGATGAACGTGCCTTCCTCGTTAATTTTCAGAACCTTGAGCAGTCCGTACTGGTTAATCTCGTCCCACCACCAATCCGGGGTGTAACGGCCTCTGCTGCCGCCTCCGAAATCGCCGGGACTGGTCCAGGTGCCAAGGGTGACACCGTTAAGCGTAAAGGTGATATCCGAGGGCCAATTTTCGTTGGCGAACGGCGCTTCCGAAGAAATTTCCATCGAAATCTCCAGCTCGACGGGCTCCTCGTTCTTCATCAAATAATTCGGAAGTTTATACTCTACATACCCATGGCCGAACCATAAAATTTTGGCGTTCACCCGCTCCGGCTCCAGAAACGCCCGCGGCTCGTCGAACATGCCGATCACCTTGACGGTCGTCGCCAAGCCGCAAGTCGGCGCCACCTCGAAGTCCGTGTAGTGGCCGACCGAGACCTCTGTTACATGGCATTCGCGCAGCGCTTGCTCCATCTTCGCCGGAAAGACAATTTCAATCGAATCGGTGACAAGCGTACAAACCTTCTTGGCGCCGCCTTTGCCCGGCTGCATGGACGTTTTGATAATACCGGCCCGCTCCAGCTTTTTGACATGCATCGTCATGATCGCACTGCTCAGGTTGAGCGCTTCCGCCAGTTCCTTGATGTTCATCGGCTTCTGGGCCAGCAGGCGAATCATTTCAATGCGCACATTGCTGGCCAACGCTTCGTATACCGGGAGGGAGTGCTGGGAAATATCTATTTTCATACTGGTCCCGTCCTTCGGAATAATAGAACTTTGAACTAATATACATCAATGCCGGTCGCTCTACAACTATCCCCCGTAATCGCGGGGCATTATTCCGGTCGAACGGTAATCCCGCTTCCCCACACGGCGGTGCCGCCGTCGGACAAGGCGGTAAAGGTCATCACTTCCTGTCCGGCCAGCTCATCCCATTGCCGCAAAAATACACCGCTGTAGCGAATGCCGTCCACCAGCAGCTCGGCGCCGTTGTCGCCGGTCAGTTTCCACTCGCCTGACGAATCCCCGCTGATCTTGCCGTCTGCGGACAGCCCGACGACGATCGATTCCTTCCACCCGGCGGATATATCCTTGCCGTGGTTGACGAGTTTGTACGATCCGGCAATTTCAGCCGCCGTATAGGTTCCGATCGTTTCGCCCGCGTAACGGTGCGGTGCGACGACCGGCCATTTCTCCGCATTCATGAACATCTGATGCACCCTGATTTCGTGGCTTTCGCCTCTGTACGGAAATCGGGTATGGAAGATCAGGTAATATTCTCCCGACTCCTTATCATAATAAGCGGAGTTATGACCCGGCGAGACGTAGCCCGATCCGATGCCGCCTCCGGCTTCGCCGGCCTGCCGGCGAAACATGAAGCCGCCCATCAGCTTGACGCCGTACGGCTCGATGGCGACGTCGTCGAAGAACGTTCCCGCCGCGCCCTTGGCGTCGATCATATCCTGGCCTTCCGCGTCTTCATAAGGACCATCCGGATTTTTCGAACGCGCGACCCGAATATTGTATCCCCCGGATGCGTCCAACCCTCCGAACGACAGGAACAAATAATAATATTCCGTCTCCGGACTGTACAGAATATAAGGCCCTTCGATCCGGCTATGATTACCCCCCAGCAGCTTCTTGCCGTAGCCTTGGTCCGGATAAGGAAATCCCGTCTTCGGGTCCATCTTCAAAATGTAAATGCCGCCGGAGTAGGAACCGTATACCATCCACAGGACGCCTTCGCGGTCGAAGAAGGTGTGCGGATCGATCGTGTTGGGATGAACGGTGGGATCATAGATCGTGCCATCCTCGCTCGGCTGCCCCCACATGCCGGATTTCAGGATGATGCCGAGATGTTGATAAGGCCCTTCCACATGGTCGGAAACCGCCACGCCGATCGCGGCTCTTGGCGAATCTCCCTTGCATACGCTGTAGTACATATAATACTTGCCGTCGGCAAGCCGGACGACGTCCCCGGCCCAAAACGTATCGGTTTGCCCCCATTCCAGCGCCTCCGCCATCTCCTCCTCCACGTTCGGAATAAGCGGATTCCCGTTGCTTACGCCGGAAGCTACCTGCGTCCAATGCATCAAATCCGGGGACCTCGCCGCCTGGAGATGAGAACCGAACACATAATACATCCCGTCGTCCGTCCGGATGACGGAAGGATCGTGCACCGTCGCGCTGGTGAATGACGGCTTCCGTCCCGCCTCCGCCGAGTCTGCCGGCTGCCCGCTGTCCTTCACCGGTTGATCCTCCTCTCCTCCTCGAACCTCCAGATCCGCTGACGGTTCCCGGGGCGGCTGCTGCCGCTCGGACGTCTCGTTCGCGCAAGCGCACATCCAGATCAGGAAGAAGATGACGGATGACATCATGATCCGTTTTCTGCTCATAGTCCCTCCCATGCATGCACCGTCTTATTCGCCCGCAATGCCGGAGCGCTCCACGCTTTCCACGAAATAACGCTGAACAAACAAATACAACAGCAGAATCGGCAAGATCGACAGCACGACGCCGGCCATGATCTGATTGAGCAGCGTCGGAGCGACGCCGATCGCATCTGCTGTAACGGATTGGGACATCTGCTCCGCGGACATGCTGGCCTGGCCGTAAAACCCGGACATTCGCTGGGCGAGATTATAGAAGGGCGGCAATTGAAGATAGGTGCTTGGCTGAAAGTTGTCGTTCCAATGCCATACGATGGAGAACAGGAACACGACCAGCATCGCGGGCCTGCCGAGCGGGAACATAATTTGCCAGTACGTCCGGAAGTGTCCGGCCCCGTCGATCCGGGCCGCTTCCTCCAGCACATGGGGCAGCCGCCGGTAGAACTGGATGAATATCAGAACGAACAGCGCTCCTTGCAGCCCGTGGCCGAACGCCGCGGGGATGACGAACGGCAGATGCGTATTAATCCAGCCCAGATCGCTGAAGAACATATAGAGCGGCACCACGATCGTTTGGGGCGGAACGAGAAACGTGAACACGACCAGCCCGAGCCACAGCGCGTAACCCGGGAACCGGTATCGGGCGAATCCATAGCCAATGAGCGAGCAGCTGAATATTTGCAGCGCCGCACTTCCGAACGAAATGATGACGCTGTTGATGAAGCCTTGCCAATATTTCATCTCGGAGAAGGCGACCTGGTAGTTGAACAGGCTGAACCGGGTCGGGATCCAGCGCACGGTAGCGTCGGCCACGTCCCAGCTCTGCATCAGCGATTTGGAAACCATATAGAGCAGCGGATAGATGAATACGAACGACAAGCTGAGCATGACGAAGTAATATACGACATGGCTTACGACGCTTTTGCCGCGCTTGACAGCCGTATGCTTAATGCCGGATTGCAGCCGGACATGAAGATGGCGTCTTGCCGTTTCCAGCCGGGAACTGTACATCCTTTCAACCCCTCCCTTCCATCGATGCCAGACTTTTGCGGAACAACAGGAACACGATACCAAGCAGGAAGAAGATGATGATGAAATAGATCCACCCGATAGCCGATCCGTAACCGTAATTATTGTTGCCGAACACGACTGTCCGGATATGGTTCATGATGTGATTGTCGGCTTTCGTGAAGGAACTCACCATGGTGAACAACGTATTGACGAAAATCATGGGCAAAATCATAGGAAACGTAATCTTCCAGAAGCTCTCCCACTTTGTGGCTCCATCACACTTGGCCGCCTCGTACAGCTGAGGCGATATCGTTTGCAGTCCCGCCAGGAAGATCAGCGTCTGCACCCCGGAATCCCACATGACAAGCGTCAAAGAATCGGAATATTCCAGCAGCCGGACCAGCACGTCTCCCGGAATGAACAGCCTCAGCTTGCTGTACAGATCGTATTCCATAAAAATCGGCAGTTGGGCCGCGCCCTGCTCCAGCAGCTTCTTCAGAATGGAACCGGAGGCGATAATGACCGGCAGGAAGAAGATGCCGCGGAAGAGCAACCGGCCTCTCGCGTGCCGGTTCAGCAGCAGTGCGCTGGCCATGGCGAAAATCAGAATTAGCGGCACATGCGACACCATCGTCTTCATCGTATCCCGGAGCAGCGGTAAAAAGTTGACGTCAACCGTAAACGCGGCGCGGTAATGCAGCAGGCCGACGTATTCGGCGATCAAGCCTTCCCGGCTCGTCTTCAAATCCTGAAACGAAAAATATAAAGACCGGCCCAGCGGAATCGCCATAAACAGAAAGAATCCGATAATCCAAAGCCCGACAAAGGAGTAACCTTCCCATATATGTCTGCTTCTCATGCTCATCTTTGATTTCATGGCGCATCCTTCACCCCTGTGACCGCAAAGTCCATGGCTTCCACTTGCATGCCGCCAACCTGAACCGCGAATGCGTTATAATTGACTATGACTTGTACGCCATTGGCATATGTTGTTCGGTACACGCCGGGTTGCGGCTGCTCGTGGCCTGTCATCTGCTGGTCCGCCACGGCTTCAAACAGCGGCAGGAGCTCGCCGAATTCCGCGGCCGCGTCGTTTATCCAGTCATCGGCCCTAGAACTGAACAGGCGATCCTCCAACGTCCGCTGCAGGTCGCTGGTCGGGGCATAGGTCAGCTCGAAGCTCGGCAGCGCGCCGTACTCGATCGCCCGCAGAAACTCTTTCCTGCTGTCTTCCCGCAGATTCGCCGGGCTCGCGTAGTAAGGGATCAGCCCGTGAATCGCCAGCTGGTAGAACGGAACCGCCTCATCCGTATATACATAGCCGCTGTGCCACAGCGGCACGTTGTCGATACGGTCAATGGCGCCAAACGTGTAGGCGAAGCCGTAATCGACCGCCGTCTTCCCGACCTTCTGCCTTGCCTCCCGCAATGCCGCGGTCCATACGCCGGCCGTTTGGGCCCGGCTGAAGAAGGCGTCAGGATCTTCGTCCGAATACAGGTGATCGCCCATATACTGAAACTGGATGCCGCTGACGCCGAGTGAAGCGAAGTCGTCAAGCTCCTTCGCAATGCGCCGTTCATACACCCGCTTCGGCTTCATGAAATAGAAATGCTGATCGTTGTTCGTCCATCTCGTGGCCACATTGTAATTCGTGCTGTCCAGCACTTCGCGGTCGATGCCGCGGATCGCGTCTTGGCGTTTGTTGAATCTCCCCTTGTCCCCGGACGCGCGGACATAGTTGGCTCTCAGGTACAGCTCCACGCCGCGTTCCTTCGCGTACCGCACCAGTTCTTCTAACCCTTTCCCTCCTCCCAGTTGTCTGGCGACGGGGAAGTGATCCGGCTGATTGCCGTACAGACCGTTCTTCGTCCAACCGTCCAATGTTATTTCCAGCCGGTCCGCCCCTTTGGCCTGCAAGGCATCGATAATTGACTTCGCCTGCTGGAACGTCGTCATACGGATAAACGTGCTGCCGATAATTTCTTCCCGGAGAATGCCTCCCAGCAGTTTGACGGACAGCGTCGCGGTCTGGTTATTCACAGGCTGAACGCCCCGTTCCCGCATCAGGTAATCCCGGTAGGCGGTAGCCATGCCCACATAACCGGCTTTCTCCCCCTCCAGCAGGTCAAAGCGCACCTTGCGGTCGCCCTGGATTCTGGCCCCCTGATAATAGGGGATTTGTCCTGACGAACCGATGAAGATGACGTCGTTTTTGCGGTAGAGGAACTCCACGGAGCTCCGGTACAGCGGAATCGCGCGAATGCCTGCCGGCGTCCCGTTAATACGGGCGTCATATTCGCCTTCCGTCACGATACCGAGCGTACCGATACCGTTCCGGTATATGCCGAATACGGGAAGCGCGACCAACTGCCTCGGCGTATTCGCCCGCATTCCGAACTCCGTCACCATATCATGCGTCTGCGTCACGAAGGTGTGGTCCGGCCCGTAGATCATCTCGGAATACCCTTTCAGATACATCGGGTGATTCTGGCGAAAATGCAGAAGCGCCCCTGAGCCGTCCGGCAACAGCATCGCCCCTTTGTCCGTTTCCGCCGCCGCGTTCATGAACGGGAGAGGTTCGATGCTGATCAGCTTCGCCTTTCCTTCCTCCTTGATCGAGTCGTAAGGAATCGTGACTTCCAGCCCGCTCGCGGTCAACCGGTACTCCATAGCGAACGAGATCTTCTCCGGTCCGAAAGCGAACTCCAGCCTAACGGCATCGTCCCGTACCTGAACATCGACGGTCGTTTCCTTGTCTTTCAAAGAATACGTCGAGGTGATGTCGGCGCCCTCCGTAAACTTGATATGGACGGGAGAATCCATAAATTTCTTGTTGTTCGGCATCGTCGTGCGCGGGACGACCGGCGCCCCGAGCCATTCCGCGCCCGTGCGCTTGCTGACAACCCTGACGTTGCCGTTCGCATCGTCGATATAGAGAACGAATTGTTCGTTCTCCAGCGCCTTGGTCACCGCTGTGACCGGATACATCGGCACGTCCCCTCCGGCTGCGCCCTGTTGTCCCTGCGCGTTTCCCGCGGCAGGCGCTGCCTGGACTGCCGGCGTCCCCGCTGACTGGCTCGGCGTCTCCGATGCGGGCGCCGCGTCGGCCGTCGTCTCCTCCGCAGGCGTCCCGGGCACTTCCCCTTCGTCCGATGCGGGCGCCGCTCCGGCGCCTTCCGCCGCCAGCGTCTCCGCCGCTTTCCCGGATGCGGCAAGCGCCGGCGCGTTCGCCTGCTCGACAGCAGCGAGGGACAACTGCCGGAACACCAGCACGGCTGCCAGCATCATGATGGCTGAATATGCAAACAACTTGCGTATGCGCTGTTTTCTCATATGGCCCTCCTATGCCCGCAGCCTCAGTTCCTTAACCATATCAAATATGAACTGGATAAATTGGTTGGACAATCCGAACAGCAGCACGCCGACAAACCATACGATCAGCATGCCGATGATGCTGAGGACTGCAATGAACAGCGTTTTTTTCAAATCGAAATCATGTAAAATTTTCACCTTCAGAAGCAAAAGCCATGCCACCCAGCCATATACCGCATAAGACAACGCGGTAATGGTGCCGGATTCATCCAATGCCAACAGACGGGTCAGCAGCGTGATCGGAATCATGAACACCGTATAGGGCACAAGCGCGAATGCGCTGCCGTAAACAATCTCCGCGAATTTCCCCTCGCCATCCATAATCGCGCTTACCGCCCAATGCGCGATGCACCAGGTCGCCCAAGGGACGACGAGCCATATCCATTCCTGCAGAGCGGATATCTGATACGCCTCACGGGTCTGATAGGCGAATCCCGCCGCGTACAGGGTCACCATCCGGACAATATAGGTAAGGCCAACCAAAATCAGCGGATGAGACCACTTGATGGCTCCCGGTTGCTGGATGTCCTCATAGAAATCGAACGGGTGAAGCATAACTTTGCGCATCATCAGCACGGCGCTCATACCGGTTCACCCTCCTTCGGCCGGGATTTCAGGTGCGGATGGCCCCAATTCCTGCGGGCCGCAGCGCGGATCAGCCTTGGCGCGCCCCAACGAAGCAGCACGAACAGCAGTATAAGCCCCACCGCAATCAGCGCAAAGTGCTCGCGAACGAATTCCTTGCGATATTCCTTGAAGGCGACGGAATAATCTTGCCGCGCCCTGGCCAGAGAGAAGTATTCCATCGCTTCCTTGTACCGTTCCGCCTTGTATAGCGATTTGCCAATGGCCAGGTAAGCCATTTCGTAATTGCCATTGACCTTCAGCACATCCTGCCACAGCGCTTCCGCTTCCTCATATCTTCCGTCTACATGCAGCACAGAGGCTTGATGAACCAGATCGGCGAACGGCGTCGTTCGGAAGATGTCGATCCGGTTCCGTCCCCGATCGACGACATAGATGTCCCCGTCCTTCTTCTGATCGACGTCGGACGGTGTGGCGAACAGTCCGTTCTGCTCGCCCACTCCCCCGAAGGAGAAGAGGAAGTTGCCGAGCTTGTCGTATTGAAATACTTTTCCGGTCTGCAGATCCAGTGTCGTGATGATACCGTCGTCGCTGACACTGATGCCGATAAATGAAGGCATCGTAAAAGGACCGACGCTGTAGTCGTCGCCGTACCGTCTGGAAGCGCCGAAGTTGAGCGTATCGACACCTACAGGCGAGAGGCGCTTCAGCTGATTGGTCTCCTCGCCGAGCGTAGTCGTATAGATGAAGCCTTCGTCATCGATGTCCAGATTGGAAAATTCTGCCGGCCGGATGGCCGTCATCTTGCGGCGCTGCTCCTCCGTCGCAATCAGCCGGGTCAGCAGCCGGCTCCAGCTGAAGCCGACGTGGTTGGCGCCGTAGAAGCCTTTGAAGTTTCCGTTGGGGTCGATCTGCAGCAATCCTTGCGTATTGCCGTCGCTGACGACGTACATGTAGTCGCGCTTATCCAGAACAAGCTTGGAAGGCGAATAAGAGAAGCTCGCGCCGATCAGCGGGCTATCCGGCTTCGGATAATCCCTGACGAAACGGCCTTCGGAATCGAATTCCGCGATTCGCCCGTTCTTCGTATCTGCAACAAATACCGTCCCGTCCTCTTTCACAAACACGCCCTTCGGCTCGCTTAGCCGTCCCGGACCATCCGCATCGCCATATACCCGGACCAGCCGGTGTTCACGATCCAATTGTACGATCCGGTTGTTGCCCGTGTCGGCGATATAGACGGAATCGTCCTCGGCAATGAACAGCGATTCCGGCCTGTTGAACGGGCCGCTGGACAGATCGATCCCGTCAATGGAGCGGTCGTACACGTACCCGACGATAGACCGCACGTCACGGTTCGACGAATTGTGCGTATAGCCGTAATAAGGCGGTGACGCTTGTGCCGGGACCGTCCAGAACAGGGACAACAGAACGGCCGCTGTAATGAAGACCCGTATCTTCCCATGTCTGATCACCGATCGGCACCTCCTATTCTTTCAGTCCCGAATGCGCCATTGTCTGCAAAACCATCCGTTGGGTCATGATGAATACGATAATCGTCGGAATGATCATCAGGAAGCTGGCAGCCGCGAACGTGCCGACCCTGGCGATAACCCCGGCGCCGCCCTGAATCGTTTGAATGGCCAGCGGCAACGATTTCATATTCTCGCTTGTCGTATAGACCATCGACGGGTACGGATCGTTCCAGGCCGTAATAAAGCTGAACAAGGCAAACGTGGCGACAGCCGGCTTCAGCATGGGCAGAACGATCGTCCAGAACACCTTCCATTCCGAAGCGCCGTCGATCCGCGCGGCCTCCAGCAGCGCGTCCGGAATTTGCCTCAGGAACTGCGTCATGAGGAACATCCCGATCGGAGCGGCGAGATAAGGAAGAATCATCGCCCAGTACGTATTCATCAATCCGGATTTGCTGATCAGCAAATATTGGGGAATCTGAAGAACCATCGGCGAGAACATCAGCGCAGCAACGATCATGTCGAAAATAAGCTTCTTGAACGGCATATTGTGTTTGGCCAGCGGATAGGCGGCAAGCGCGGAGAGGAACACCCCGCCGATCACGATGCCGGACGTCACGATGACGCTGTTCAGAATAAAGCGGGAGAAGGGCACATTCGTCGTTCCCGTTATGAGCAGCAAATCGCGAAAGTTGAGCAGCGTCGGGTTTTGCACGAAAAAACGCGGCGGAAACAGGAACAGCTCGCTGATCGGCTTCAGAGCCGTCGAGGCCATATATACAAGCGGCATAAGCATCAGCAGCCCGAATACCGTCAGGAACAGATACAGCATAATGCCGCTCCAGTCGATTTTTCCGCGAATCAGTAGAGTAGGAGACACCCGTCAATCCCTCCCGAGCAAGTTGAATATGAAGCGGTTCAGTCCCATCATCATCAGGAACAGCACAACCGCGATCGCTGACGCATAGCCCATCTCGAACCGTATGAACGCATAGTCGAACAAGTGGGTCAGAATCGTATGGCCGGCGTACAACGGACTCGGAAGTCCGACAAGCTGGACACTGATATCGAACACCTGCAGCGACTGTACGACCTGCATAATCGCACCAAACAGCAACTGCGGCTTGACCGCCGGTATTGTAATATAGTAGAGTTGCTGCCAGCGGTTGCCGACACCGTCGATTTCACCCGCTTCATACAGATCCTTCGGCACATTCTGCAGCCCCGCCAGAAAAGCGAGGAAGCCCACTCCCATGCTCATCCATAGCGACACAATAATGATCACGGGCACAATGGACCGGATATCCTGAAGAAACAGGAATGGCTCATCCAATATCCCCAGCTGGATCAGCCAATGGTTCAGCAGTCCCTTGCGGTCGCCCGCAAACAGGTATAGCCAGACGACGGACATGGCCGTCGCACTCGTGATGGAAGGGGTATAAAAGCACAGCGTATAGAAAAAACGGTATTTGATCGGAATTTGACTGATCAGCCAAGCCAGCAGGAAGGCCATGACATAGCCGACCGGTCCGGTGATGAAAGCGAATTTCAGCGTAATCCCCACTGCCTGGATAAAGATGTCGTCATCAACGAACAGCAGCTTGTAATTGGAAAACCCGATGAACCTCGGCGGTTCCAATATATTGTAGTAGGAAAAACTGAGCGCTATTGAAACGATGATCGGGATAATGATGAAAAAAGTAAACAGCAACAGGAACGGCGCGACGAACAGATATGACACCTTGTGCCGCTTTACATCCCTCCACAGCAGGCTCATCCGCATACGATTCGGAGAGACGGGATGAACGGGTGCCCGACCAGCCTCGTTTATTTTGGCCATCACCGGTTATCCCCCCTTTGATTCCTTGCCGGTACCGTCGTCGAGACCGAATTCTTCCCGTTTCTTCCGCAGTTCCTTGTTGATCTCCCGGACGCCCGCTTCCACAGCTTCGCGATGAATGCGTCCATTCAGCACAATCTCGTTCCACATATTCGCCACATGGCGGGTCGTATAATATCCGCCCAGCACGACTTCACGTTCGCGGAACCATTCCCATTGCTCCAGAATCGCTTCGATGTCGGATTGCTGCCACGGCAACCTTTCGAGCGCTTCGACGTTTGCCGTATTCCAGCGCGCCTCCACACCGAGCAAAGCCTCCAATTCGGAGCCGAAACGCTCCTGGGCATCCGCGCTGGTCCACCATTTCAGAAACTGCCAAGCCTGCTCCTGCCGTTTGGAGGACTTGAATATAATACCTGTCTGTGCGAGACCTCCGGTCGAACGGTTGATCTTGCCGTCCGCCTGCCTGATGCCGGGCATCGGCTTCATTCCCCACCAGCCTGTCAGTTCCGGCGCCGCTGTCGACAGCAGGATATAAGTCGAATAGTCGGCAACGCCGATCGGCATCTCGCCGGTTCGGAACCGGTTGTAGAAGTCCGCCTGTTTCGCGATGCGATAATTGGTGAACAGTCCCGTCCACATTGTCATCGCCTGCATCGCTTCCGGCGAATCGAGCGCGGAGCGGCTGCCGTTCCCGGCATAAAATTCACCGCCGTGCTGGAACAGGAACGGCGCGAATTCGTTGATCGCAAGCTGCGGCATATTCGGCGCATGCGGATAATAGAAGTCCATGCCGTTCTGCTGCAGCAGCGGGATCAGATCCATGACCTCCTGCCACGTTTGCGGAATCTTGTCTTCCGTAATGCCCAGTTCGCCCATTATATCTTTGCGATAGAACAGCATGTAAAAGTTCTGATTCTCCGGCAGCGCGTAATTTCCGCCGTTGTATCGGTATGGAATGAGCGCTCCCGGCCGAAAACGCGCCGCGACCTCCTCGTAGTCAGGAAATTGACTCAAATCAACGAGCGCATTGCGCACCGCGAAGTCGATCGGCACTTCTCCTTCAACACCGAGCGCAACATCCGGCGCAAGCCCCGATGTGTTGGCCAGCATGAGCAGTTGCATCTGCTGAGCCGGAATGACGTTCACATTGACCTTGATCCCCGTCTCCGGCGTGAAATCCTCGTCGATCATCTGCTTGATGATCTCGACCCAATCGCGACCGCGGGCCACCCATACATCGAGCACTTCCTCGTCTTTCCCGTACACCGTGCCGACACCGCCATACTCTTTCGTAAACGACCTGGCCAGGTCCGCCATGCTCGTTCCGAGACGCACGTACCACGGCGCAGCCGGTCTCGGCCAGTCCAGCTCAGGAGACTTGACGATCAGATAATCCAGAACGAGGCTGTGGCGGCTCAATCCGTTCACCCACAAACCGAGCGATGACTGCAATTCCGTAAATTGCGTCAACCTAGCCGGAATCGACGAGATGTCGTCCGCCAGACTGAGCAGCACATCCCGCGCCTCGTACAGCGTGCTTACCTCGGAACTGCCTTTCTGGACGCCGAACGCGTACAACGCCTGAATGGCTTCTTCCAGATCCCAGGCCATCATATGCAGCCTTGGCACCAGGTTCGGAATGTTGCGTTCCAGCTTCCAGTCGGCGTTCGGATCCGGATTCGTGCCCGTTACCTGTATGACTTCGCGGGTCAGCAGCGACATTTTCCGGGTCGTATCCGTGATCTTCTCCAGGATCTCCCCCAGCCTGCCGATCTGCACCTCCATGCGGATCGTGTTTTTGCCTTTTTCCAAATAGAAGAGATATTCTTCGCCTTCCGGACTGAAGTTGCTGATCTGCCATTCCGCTTTGTACGGGAACGATACGGCGTTCATCTCCTTGAACGGAACTTTGCCGTTAATGGTTATTTTGCGTTGGACCGGGACGCCGTTCAGAAACCATTGCCCGAATCGGGCGCCTACATTGTACAAGCCGCTTTCCGGAATCTCGACTTCCCATTCAGCCCACTGCCCGCCGTCTCTCCAGCTCAAGCCGCCGAAACTGTTGAGGGCGACGGCATTGTTGTTGAACGGCTCGGTATCCGGCTCGCGGTCTTCGATTCTTTTCAATGTCGGATCGGAGCGCAGTGTCGATGTCTCCGCCTGCACTTTGATCCATTGACCTTTAACGGGCTGATATCCGTTCGCTTCATATTCTTTCTGAATCTCGGTATAATCCGGCAATCGCTTCGGAGAATAGACATGAAGCTCGCCGATCGCCGCCGGCTCCCGGACCGCCTGGATGCGGACGGTATGCCGGCCCTTGCTCAAATAGAAACGAAAAGGCTCCTCCACCTTGGCCTCGGAATCCTGAAAATCCCGGTATTGCCATCCTGCCGCTTCCTCCCTCTTCGGGTTGTACTCGTTGTTCCGGTTGTCGTACCACGATTTACCCGATTCGCGCCACATCCGTTGGAAATCCATCTTCTTCGCCTGAAAGAACGGATACGCTCCGTCGATCTGCACGTTCCTTACGACGCTGGAACGTTTGCCCGGCATTGCGTAGTAGCTCATCCCCATCTGGTAGAAGCCATCCTCGGGGACGATAATCTCATATTCTACCCAGCTGTCTTCTTCAACCAGCGCCAACACGCTGCCGGCACGATCGCCCAAGTCCGATTCGACGCTCACTCCCACCGGGCTGACCGCCGTGTAGTCCATGGATGGAATGACTTCGTGAAATCCTTCCGAATCCTTTGCCCCCTCCTGACGCAGACGTTCCATATATTTATAGTAGGACGGCTCCAGCAAACTGCTTGAATCCTCCTGAAGCAAAATCGATTGCTCGTCTACATCGGAATACTTCGGGACGCTCGCCATCGCCTCATCATCAAACCCCCGATTGTTGTACCACGATACAAGCAAAGCGGATAACAGGATCATGATAAGTATGGTTCCTTTATATTTCTTCAAGTAACTGAGCATAAGGGCGTTCCCCCTACTCAAAGTAATCGGTGGATAAATGAATCCGAACCAAGCCGGTGCGGCTTGATTCGGATCCCGTCAATCAACGCCGGGAATTTACGGTTGCTGCAATTGCTGCCGCAGCTTCTCGATGTCTTCCTTCAGGATGTTCTCGGCATCCTCCTTGGCCAGTTGCAACGTTGTGCGGGAGTCGATGTTCTTGTCAAGCGCATCCAGAATGCGGGGCACCCACAGCTCCCAGCCCCGGCCGTCCAGCGGGTTCAGACGCTTGGTCGGAATGAGGTGAGCCAGCTCTTCATACATCTTGTAGTCCTGCTGACCGCCCAGAAATGCATTGGCTTGCTCGGCATACCATTCCATCTGCGCGATATCCGAATAACCCGGTTGAATGGAGTACTTCGTCCAAATTTTCCAGGCGTTCTCGGAACGCATAGCCCATTGCAAATATACCCAAGCCGCTTCTTTATTCGGACTTTGGGACGGAATGACAAAGCTGGAACCGCCGATCGGGAAGTTCAGTCCGAAAGGCAGGTTTGTCACCCTCCATTTGCCGGATAGTTCGGGGAAGCTGACGGCCAGTTCGCGCGCTCCCCACGAGCCCAGCGCTACGCCGGCCACTTGGCCGGAGAGGACAAGCTGCTTGCCTTCGTCGGTAAAAATGCCCATATGCGGAGCCCAGTTCATCTGGTTACCGCGCTTCGTGTAATCCAATATTTGTACCAGCCTGTCATTGTCGCGGATCCAGTTCAGGTTGTCGTCGAAGTAACCGATTTCATCGCCGGCCCAGTGAATCGGACCGTCCCGCCATTCAAACAGATATTTGCCGTTGCTTGTCAGCACCTGGGTCAACGCAAGGAAGTTCTCGCCGTCCGTGATATATTCGCCCAGTTCCGCCGGATCGCTCGGCAGTCCCAATTCTTCGAATATATCCGCACGGTAATACCATACGCCCGGCGTGGAATCCCAAGGCATACCCAGCAGTTGCTTGCCGTCCGGAGACATCCATCTCTCCCAGTTGTATTCCGGAACCAGATCCTTGTATTGTCCGGCATCGTAAGGCTCTGCAAGCAAATTCTCCAGTACGCCTCCTGTGACATAGCGGGTAAACTGGCCTTGCTCCACTTCCGCGATATCCGGCGCGCCTGTGCCGCTCGCCAGAGCCGTCTGCAGCTTGTCATGCAGCTCCGCGAATGGAACGAATATCGTATTGACTTTGATTTTCGGATACTCCGCCATGAAAGCGTCTGCAATTTCCTCAAACACATTCTCGTTGAACACCCAGATCGTCACTTCACCTGAGACGTCCTTCCCGAAGTCTTGGACGACAGTCTGTTCCCCGGGCTCTTGAGCGGATTCCTCTTCCTCTGCCGCCGAAGGGGCGCTGGGTGCTGGCGGTTCGGAATTGCTGCCGCCTCCTCCCGAACACGCGGTCAAGATCAGTACCATCGCCAGCAATATAGCCAAAGTCCTTGCCATAAATGCGGATTTCATGCTTCACACGCTCCTCATGAAATTGGTGGACTTGCGTACGTAAACCAAAAGACCGAAACAAAGATAACTTGCGAATGGCAGCCCCCTCTGGAAATCGGCAGTTATGCGTCCCTCCTCGCGTTCGCTTGTACTGTCCCGTACCGATAAGCCATTATGACTGAAATCGCTTACATTGTTATAAAAAAGGATAGGCGGAGTCGGCAAGGAAACCAGGCAAACATAATTTATGTTGTTATTAACATTTTAATTTATATATTAATGATATGTCAATAGCATTGCGCCAACATCAAACTAAAATTCAATCAAACTCGCGATTTGAATGGATTTTTCGGAACGCCTCATTTTTTTGTTAATATTTTTATTAATAGTTTATTGTTTTATTTACAATATACAGTCACTGCACATTATGATTTGATCGCAAAATCGTCAACGGAACTGCCAAGTTCAAAACCAAAGCAAAACAACCGATCCCAATCGGGTCGGTTGTTTTACAATCTCCAAGGGATACGGCTACCCTTGATTTTTCAGCATTTCTTGCAAGAAAGTGGGCAAAGCAAAGCATTGGCGCAGTATTTCCTCATTGGCATACCGCGCCTTCTTGTCGAAGCGGATGCTCTCCGGAGCGGGAAGCGCGCGTTTCGAGCCGATAGTGAAGCTCCACAGCCCTCCCGGATAAGTAGGAACGACGGTCGTATACAGTTTGCGGTGGGGGAATAATCGGCCGATCCGTTCATACGATTTCAGCATGACGTCCGCATGAAAAATCGGCGATTGGCTCTGGCAAACCATCAAACCGTCTTCTTTCAATGCCCGGTGCACATTTTGATAAAAATCGAATTCGAACAGCTGCTTCGCGGGTCCGACCGGGTCGGAAGAATCGACAATAATGACGTCATATTCGGCCGCGGCCTGCTGCACGAACTTCACGCCATCCTCATAATGATACCGTACGCGGGGATCGGACAAGCCCCCCGATACTTCCGGCATGTAACGTTTGCTCGCCCGGACGACGGCCTCGTCGATTTCCACCAGATCGATGCGTTCGACCCGGTCGTATTTCGCAGCTTCGTTCGCAGCGCCGCAATCGCCGCCTCCGATGATAAGCACGTTTCGAGGATGAGGATGAACGGACAGCGGGACATGAGCAATCATCTCATTATATATATAACCGTCCATCGAAGTCGTCTGCACGACCCCGTCCAGTACGAGCATAGGGCCGAAATCATGCGAGTCCAACACCATCACATGCTGGTAAGGACTCGTTTCTTCGTGCAGAATGTCCTTGATCCGGTAGCTGATTTTCAAATGATCCCTTTCATCCTCGGTCAACCACAGCGTTCCCTGTGACTTTTCAATATACTTTGGCGACCGTACCATTTTCAACCTCCCGATTTGTATTATCGTCTAAGACACAAACATTATACCAAAGATTATCCCGATTTTTCCCGCAAAGACATAAAGCAAACAGGCCGTATAGGTGAGCTGCAGCCCTCCATTCGGCCTGTTTTTCATTTTCATGCGTATTACTAGTCCTCTGTCGATCGTTCGGTTCGTCCAGTATTTGACGAATGTGAACAATCGGATTCCAATTTGCGGATGATTTCCTCGATTTCTTCCGGTGTGAGGATTTCCTTTTCTTCTTTCTCCATTTTAGAGCCTCCTTGCAAATCATGGATCAAGCAGCTTGTGATGAAAGTTCAGAGGTCCGCCTAAATCAGGGAGAGAATCTCTTGATACATATAAGGTAAAGATACTTGTCGATCCGCACATCCATAATGATATTTATCCTGAATTTCGAAAG
>NZ_JBCNFP010000113.1:0-1917 GCF_050481165.1 Paenibacillus cisolokensis | reverse complement strand
CTTCATTGTACTTTTTGCAATAATCCTATCGATCGCACTCCGTTGCGGCACTCTCATTGCACTTTTCGTAATGGTCCCATCGGTTACGCCCGTTTGCGGCACTCTTCTCATTGCACGTTTTGCAATAGTCTCACGGATCGAACTCCGTTTATGGCATTTTCATTGCACAAAATACAACAAAACTCCGCTCTCTTACCGAAAATCCCCTAATGATTTTCATTGTATTTTTTGCAATGATTCAACCCGTCGCTCCCCATTTGCGCTACTTCATTGTACTTTTTGCAATAATCCTATCGATCGCACTCCGTTGCGGCACTCTCATTGCACTCTTTGTAATGGTCCCATCGGTTGCGCCCGTTTGCGGCACTCTCTCATTGCACTTTTTGCAATAGTCTCACGAATCGCGCTCCATTTATGGCATTTTCATTGCACAAAATACAACAAAACTCCGCTCTCTCGCCGAAAATCGCCTAATATTTGGAATTTTCATTGCACTTTTTACAATGATTCAATCCGTCATCCTCCGTTTGCGCTACTTCATTGTACTTTCTGCAATTATTTCACCGAGCGCAACCCGTTGCGGCTCTCTTATTACACCTTGTACAACGGAACACCGCAGCACCTCATTTCCAGTAACGGTTTGATTTTCCAGACGAATATGTTTAAGCTACAGGTGTAACGGCCTCATTCACATGGAGAGGGGAGATTGGGGAGATGAAATGGAACGAGGAACACGGTCTGCTGCCGCTAGCACAATTTGCCTCGATGCGTGCGACGGAGCCGGTGGCTTATCAGGACGGGGCATGGCATGTGTATCGGTACGAAGACGCCAAGGCGATATTCGCCGATCCCGGGCGGTTCTCGTCGGAGATGTCGGATTCGCCGTCGCCGGACGTGCCGATCGAGCACAGCATTTTGCGGCGCGACCCGCCGAAGCACCGCCAGCTGCGGGCGCTTGTCACGCAGGCGTTCACCCCGCGCGCGATCGAGGCGCTCGCGCCGCGCATCGAGACGCTTGCCCACGAGCTGCTCGACAAGGCCGAAGCGCGCGGCGGCATGGACGCCATCGGCGATTTTGCCGGCCCGCTGCCGGTGCTCGTCATCGCCGAGATGCTCGGCATTCCCCCTCGCGACCGCGAACAGTTCAAGGAGTGGTCCGATGCGCTCGTCGGCACCGATTACGACCGGTTTATGCAGTGCCAGCGGGAAATGAGCGACTATTTCGGTCGCATCGCCGACGAGAGAAAGCGCAACCCGCATGACGACCTGATCAGCCGGCTTGTACAGGCCGAGGCCGACGGAAGCCCGCTTGCGCCCGTCGAGCTGATCGGGTTCTGCATTCTGCTGCTCGTCGCCGGCAACGAGACGACCACGAATCTGCTCGGCGGCGCGCTGCTTTGCTTTGACGACCGCCGGGACGATTGGGAAGCGATCCGGGACGACCGGTCGCTGCTGCCGGGAGCGATCGAAGAGACGCTTCGCTACTGCTCGCCCGTGCTGAATATGACCCGCCGCGTCCGGCAAACCGCAGTCGTCGCGGACCGCAAGCTGGAAGCCGGCGAATACGTCCATCTCTGGATCGGTTCGGCCAACCATGACGAAGCGGTTTTCGAACGCCCGGACCGCTTCGACATCCGCCGCACGCCAAATCAACACCTCGCGTTCGGCCACGGCATCCATTTCTGCCTGGGCGCCCAGCTTGCCCGGCTGGAAGCGAGAATCGCCCTCGGCGCGCTGCTCGATCGCTTCCCGAACTTCCAGCGCGACCGGATGGCTCCGCTCGAGAGAGTCGACAGCTCGTTCGTGTTCGGCGTCAAGCATCTGCCTGTCCTGCTGAGCTGACCCTGAACGGCCGTTCGCGATGCTTCTCCCGCCCTCGGCGCGCTGCTCGACCGCTTCCCGAACTTCCGGCGCGAC
>NZ_JBCNFP010000112.1:0-29573 GCF_050481165.1 Paenibacillus cisolokensis | reverse complement strand
TGGGCTTTCGAAATTCAGGTTTATTTCTCCGCGGTGTCTCCGGTCGGGGTCGGCGAATCGCTCGTCTCGACGACCGATTTTCGCACCGTGACCCATCACGGGATGATCTTCAGCCCGGACAATAAAGACGTGCTCATCTTCCCGGAGAAAATCGGGGGCAAATATTACGCGCTCCACCGGCCGACGACGAAGAGCGTCGGCAACCCGGAAATCTGGATCGCCGAATCGGACAACCTGCTGCAATGGGGCAATCACCGCCATCTGCTCGGGCTTCGTCCGGGAATGTGGGACAGCGGCCGGATCGGAGGCGGAGCGGTGCCGATCCGCACCGAGCGGGGATGGCTCGAGCTGTACCACGGCGCGACGAAGGAGCATCGCTACTGCATGGGCGCGGTGCTGCTCGATCTCGAAGATCCTTCGAAAGTAATCGCGCGCTCGAACAAACCGATTCTGGAGCCGGAAGCGCCGTACGAAAAGGAAGGATTTTTCGGAGATGTCGTCTTTTCCTGCGGCGCGCTGGTGGAAGGCGATATCGTGAAAATGTATTATGGCGTCGCCGACACTTCGATGGCGGCGGCGGAGCTTAGCCTCCGGGAAATTCTGGACAGCCTGGAGAAAGTGTAAGGGGTCCCTCGCGGGCCTCTTTTTTTCATGCAAAAGAGGCGTTTTCAATCGCGGGCCTCCCTGAAGCAAGGAAAGGATTTTACGGCGCGGCTCGCGAATTTGAAACGGGGAAGAAGCCGAAACGGGGAGGAATACGATCAATGAAAGCTGCGGTATTGCATGGAGTCGGACAGATGACAGTCGAACGGCGGAACGAACCGTCCCCCGGCCCGGGCGAAGTAACGGTGCGCGTGCGAGCGGCCGGCATCTGCGGCACGGACCAGCATATTTATCACGGCCATCCGGGCTCCGCAGCGGTAACGCCGCCGATCGTGCTCGGCCATGAACTGGCCGGTATCGTGGCGGCGCTGGGCGAAGGCGTAGAAGGGCTGAAAGTCGGGGATCGCGTATCCGTCGATCCGAACATCTATTGCGGTATATGCCGGTATTGCCGGGACGGACGGGCGCATCTGTGCGACCGGCTGGCGGCCGTCGGCGTCACGAGAGACGGCGGCATGGGCGAGCTGTGCGTCGTACCGGCGGCGAACTGCTACGTCGTGCCGGATACGGTCAGCTTCGCGGAAGCGGCGCTCGCGGAGCCGCTCGGCTGCGTGCTGCACGGCTTCCGCAAGCTGACCATCCGCCCCGATTATACGGTGCTGATCGTAGGCGGCGGCTTTATCGGACAGCTGTTTCTGCAGCTGGCGAAGGCGTCCGGCGCGCGGCGGATCGTCGTCAGCGAGCCGGACAGCGGCAAGTACGAGACGCTGCGCAAGCTTGGCGCGGACGAGACGGTGAATCCGCTTGACGCGGCGGCCGCAGCCGCGCTCGCCTCGACCGCCGATGTGGTGCTGGAATGCGTCGGGCGTCCGGATTCCATGACGCTCGCGGTCCAAGCGGCGGCCAAGGGCGCGCAGGTGCTCCTCTTCGGCGTCGCTGCGCCGACGACGGAAATCGGCATCAGGCCGTACGATATTTTTGCCAAAGAGCTGCGGATTTTCGGTTCCTTTATCAATCCTTACACGCATCCCGACGCGCTTGCGCTTATCGACGCCGGCATCGTCCGGGTGGAGCCGCTCGTGACGCACCGTTTCGCGCTCGACGACATGCCGGCCGTCATGGCGGACTATCCGCGGCTCAAGGTCGGGAAAGGCCTTATCGTGTATGAATAGAATCCGGGAGAACGCTCGCGCCGACCGCCAGCGCCTGGCGACAGCCACCAGTTGCAGCTCCGCTTATAGGATATCGCCGGCCAGACCGCAAAGATGGTCGGCGACGTTCGCGACCTAGCCGGTGAGATCCCGTGAGATTACCACACCGCTCCTAAAAACATTCAAGGCCGCTTTGCGTTGAATGACGCGGTGGAAAGAGAATGTTTGGAGGGGTGAACCGGAGCCGGACTTTGGTCCCCTTGTTAAGAACCCATCCTTGTATAACCGGTTACGTGGTGTTTCTCTAGGAATGCCGGCCATGTGCTGTCATCTTGAACTGTGAAGAGAGGGACGGGGATCGTATGAACAACTGCAGAGAGGAGAAGGCTGTGGGAGGGAGCTGCAGACGGACGAGGGGCTTGCGTTGCAGAAGACTATCCAGAGGAAGCATGCGGGAACCGCGCCGTTCACGCGGCGGCCCGGCAATTGGACGAAGCGGCGCTTGCGCACGGACTCTTCCGCATCTACGAACGACTGCCTCGCAAGAAGCGTTATCGCTAGCAAACTAATCTACGTTAGGATGCGAGCGGGGAGTCGCTGCCTGGGAGCTATTGGCGGGATCGCGTCGGCGCGCTTGCGTTGCGTTCGAGATCGTCAATGCAGACCGGACGTTCCCCTACACCTACCGCAACGATCATTACAGCTACGCGGTGGCGCTGCCTTGATCGGGCATCGTCATGATTATCCGTCTGCGCTACCGCACATCTTCTGAGTGCTCGAGCAGATCGAGTGGGATGTGATGGGAATGGCGGAGTTCGTTCAAACCAGTTGAGGCGCTTCGCATAGGCTGCATAGGTCCCGCTTGGTCCTCCTCTTGGCAGAGCCTGCGAGTGAAACGTTTTTCTGGCGCCCGTACCGCGGCTTGGTCAGCTGGCCAGCCCCCGTGGAGGCTGACCGCCGTCAGAGCTAAGATCGTCGTTCCCTTTTAGGCTGACTAAAAGCGGGGGATTCCCCGAGCGAGTCCAAAATCCATCATTCACTCGAACGTTCGGCCGAGGGCAAGGATGTATTGCAAGTTCTCGTTGTATTGGCCGGAAGCGAACGCGTCTTCGAGCGTGAATCGTTCATCGGCGGCGCGTGCCGGTCTCTCTCGACTCGCCTCGACATCGGTCGTCGACGTATCCATCTCCGTCGCCATCGTGTGGTCGAAGAAATAGACGAGATGCAGATCTTCTTTGCCTTCGAGGATAGCTTTTCCGCTAATGTTTCGCGCCTCTACCGTAATCGTGCCGCTGGTTAGCTTCCCTTTCCCAGGTTTGGACATCTCAAGCCGATAGGAGATCGGGAGGATCGCGTTGTTGTCCGCAATTTTTGGCGGCACATCAGAATCCTCGAAGTGGACGATCCGCTCGTTGTTTTTCATGGCGTCGGATTCGACACGGACCACACCGGTGCTTTTATCCCATTTTACGGGCAGTTCGAAACTGTCGATCAGGGCGCGAAGCGGAACGAACATGGCGCTCTCGTGAATAGTCGGAACGGTATCCATCATTTGAATTGCACCGTTGATTTCGATCTGTTTCGAACCCACATAAACGACAAGTTTTTTTCCGTCCATTTCAATTGTTGCTCGCTTATGTTTTGCCTCGTACTTAACATTGGATCCAAGAAGTTCGCTAATCGCTCTAAGGGGTATCATCAGTCGGTTATTCTGGTCGACATAAGGAGCCTTTGGGAACGTGTATAGTACATAGTAATCATTAATTTGTAGTACGACGGGAGTCTTTACTGGAGCGGCACTCACACTAAACGGCATACTTAGTAAGAAAATGAAGAGAAGCGCATTTAACAACAGAACCGTCTTTTTCATTCTTCCACCTCCACCATACTAAACGATTGAAAAGATTGGGATGTTGCGCCCAATCTTTTCAATCGGGATCGCGTATCCGTCGATCCGAACATCTATTGCGGCATATGCCGGTATTGCCGGGACGGACGGGCGCATCTGTGCGACCGGCTGGCGGCCGTCGGCGTCACGAGAGACGGCGGCATGGGCGAGCTGTGCGTCGTACCGGCGGCGAACTGCTACGTCGTTCGTGTATGAATGAAGAAATTGTGTGGTATAATCGCCTCAAGGGACAGCATGACGGGAAATTGCAGTTATTGCCGTTCGAGGAGGTTGAATGATGGATTATGCACCGTATTTTGCGGAGCGCAGGGATGCGCATCTGCGCGAATTGAAGGAATGGCTGTCGATTCCGAGCATCTCCGCCCAATCCGTACATAAGGAAGACGTGCGCCGCGCGGCGGAATGGCTGGCGGACGCGCTCAAGCGGGCCGGACTCGAAAACGTGGAAATCCACCCGACGGCCGGCCATCCGATCGTCTACGCGGATCATCTGCATGCGCCCGGCAAGCCGACCGTTCTGATCTACGGCCATTATGACGTGCAGCCGGTCGATCCGCTGCATCTGTGGCAGACGCCGCCGTTCGAGCCGGATATCCGGGACAACAAGCTGTATGCGAGAGGCGCGACGGACGATAAAGGCCAGCTTTTCCTGCACATCAAGGCGATCGAAGCGATATTGAGCACGGAGCGCGCGCTGCCGGTCAACGTGAAATTTTGCGTCGAAGGCGAAGAGGAGATCGCAAGCGGCAATTTGCACCCGTTCATCGAAGCGCACAAAGACAAGCTGGCGGCCGACGCCGTGCTGATCTCCGATACGGAGCTGCTCGGCCCGGACAAGCCGGCCATCTGCACCGGTCTGCGCGGCTTATGCTCGCTCGAGGTGTCGGTCCGCACCGCCAATACCGACCTTCATTCGGGCACATACGGGGGCGGCGTGCCCAACGCGCTGCACGCGCTCGTCTCGCTGCTGGATTCGCTGCATGACAAGCGGGGACGGGTCGCGGTCGACGGCTTCTACGACGATGTGTCCGAGTTGACGGACGAGATGAGAGCGGAGTTCGCCAAGAAAGGCATTGACGAGGAAAAATTGAAGCGAACGCTTGAGCTTGACGCCCTGTACGGCGAGGAAGGCTATACGTTCGCGGAGCGGGTCGGCGCGCGGCCGACGCTGGAAATCAACGGCATGTACGGCGGTTTCCAGGGCGAGGGCACGAAGACGGTTATCCCGTGCGAAGCGCATGCGAAAATTACATGCCGTCTGGTCGACCATCAGGACCCGCAAGATATTCTCGACAAGGTCGAACGGCATATCCGCAAGCATACGCCGCCCGGCGCGAAAGTGAGCGTCGTGCAGGGGGAGAAAGGCCGGCCGTATACAATCGATCCGTCGCACCCGCTGCTGCGGCAAGCCGGGGACGCCTACGAGCGGGTATACGGGGCCCGTCCGGTATTCACGCGGGACGGCGGCTCGATTCCGATCGTGGAGGCGTTCGCGCGCGTCCTGTCGGCCCCGGTCGTCTTGATGGGCTTCGGGCTGCCGACCGAAAATTTGCATGCGCCAAACGAACACTTCCATCTGGACAATTTCGACAAAGGGCTGCTGACGATCGTCGAATTTCTGAAGCGGTTTTGACAGCTTCCGCTTGGCGCGAGGTTCCCGTACTGAAGAAGGAGGAGCAGGATGAAGCCGAAAGTCTTTATCGACAGACCGCTTCCCGCGGAAGTTGTCGCATATATTGCCGAGCATTGCGAATACGAGCAGTGGGACTCGGCCCGTCCGATTCCCCGCGAGACGCTGCTGGAGAAGGTCGCCGATGCCGACGGGCTGTTCACGTCGTCCTCGGCGATCGATGCGGAGCTATTGAGCCGCGCCAAGCGGCTGAAAATCGTCAGCAGCATGAGCGTCGGGTACAATCATTTCGATCTTTCGGCCATGAAAGCGCGGGGAGTGCTCGGGACGAATACGCCGCATGTGCTGGATGAAACGGTGGCCGATCTGGCGTTCGCCCTTATTCTCGGCACGGCGCGCCGCGTGGCGGAGCTGGATCGGTATGTGAAGCAGGGAAAATGGCGCAAAGAGGATAACGAGGTTCTGTTCGGCACGGACGTGCATCATGCGACGCTCGGCATTATCGGCATGGGCCGAATCGGAGAGGCGATCGCGCGGCGGGGGAAACTGGGCTTCGGCATGGAAGTCGTATACTATAATCGCAATCGCAAGCCGGATACGGAAAAGGAGCTCGGGGTACAATATCTTCCATTCGAGCAGCTGCTCGGGACAGCCGATTTCATCGTCATGATGACGCCGCTGACCCGCGAGACCGCCGGCATGATCGGCCGCGCGCAATTCGCGCTCATGAAGCCTTCCGCCATTTTCATCAACGTCTCCCGCGGCCAGACGGTCGACGAGACCGCGCTGGTCGATGCGCTGCGGGAAGGGCGCATACGCGCCGCCGGGCTGGACGTCTACGCGCAGGAGCCGATTCCGAAGGACCATCCGCTCCTGTCTCTGCCGAATGTAATCACCTTGCCGCATATCGGCTCCGCGACGGCCAAAACCCGGTTTGACATGGCCGTGCTCGCGGCCCGCAATCTGGTCGCCGGCGTCACCGGCCGGACGCCGCCGAACATCGTCGCAGAACTGAAATAGCGTTGCACGCAAACGAAAACAGCCTTGGACCGCATCGCCGGTCCAAGGCTGAATATTAAGCAATCAGTTCGTCATTGCTTCTCCAAATGATCGATCGACAGGCCGAGCCCTTCCGCGACGCGGCGGCCGTACTCCGGATCGGCTTTATAGAAATGCCCGATCTGACGCAGCTTGATTTCGTCCTTCTCGACCGGCTTCATGGAGTTCACGATATTTTGGATAAGCCGGGCCCGTTCGTCCTCGCTAAGCAGCCGGTACAGGTCGCCGGCTTGCGTGTAGTGGTCGTCACGGTCGTAAGCGACGCTGTCGGCCGTCCCCGATACGGGATACGGATGCGGCTTGTGCTCGGGAGACTCCGTCGGTCCGCCGTAGCTGTTCGGCTCGTAGTAAACCGAGCTTCCGCCGTTCGAATCGAAGCGCATTTGCCCGTCGCGCTGGTAATTGTGAACGCCGCTGAGCGGACGGTTGATCGGCAGCGCCTGATGGTTCGCGCCGACGCGGTAGCGGTGGGCGTCATGGTAGGCGAACAGGCGGCCTTGCAGCATTTTGTCCGGGGAGACGTCGATACCGGGTACGAGCGTTCCGGGCGAGAACGTCGCCTGTTCGACTTCGGTAAAATAATTTTCCGGATTCCGGTTGAGCACCATCCGGCCGACTTCGATCAGCGGATAGTCTTTTTGCGACCAGACCTTGGTGACGTCGAACGGATCGAAACGGTACGTGTCCGCGTCTTCAAGCGGCATGATCTGCACGTACAGCCTCCAGGCCGGGTAATCCCCCGCGGCAATCGCGTTGAACAGATCTTCGGTATGATAGTCCGGATTTTCGCCGGCAATTTGCCGGGCCACTTCTTCCGTCAAGTTTTTAATGCCTTGTTCGGTTCTGAAATGATATTTTACCCACACGGCTTCCCCTTTGGCGTTCACCCACTTGAAGGTATGGCTGCCGTATCCGTGCATATGGCGGTACGTAGCCGGAATGCCGCGGTCGGACATCAGAATGGTAACCTGATGCAGCGATTCGGGCGAGAGCGACCAGAAATCCCACACCGCGTTCGGGTTTTTCAAATGGGTTTGCGGATGGCGTTTTTGCGTATGAATGAAGTCCGGAAATTTAATGGCGTCCCGAATGAAAAAGACGGGCGTATTATTGCCGACGAGGTCGTAGTTGCCTTCCTCGGTATAAAATTTGACCGCGAAACCGCGCGGGTCGCGGACGGTATCGGCGGAGCCGCTCTCCCCGGCGACCGTCGAGAAGCGGACGAATACCGGCGTGCGCTTGCCGACTTCGGACAGAAATGCGGCTTTCGTATATGCCGTCACGTCGTTCGTCACTTCGAAATAACCGTGCGCGCCGGCGCCTTTGGCGTGAACGACCCGCTCGGGCACGCGCTCCCGGTTGAAGTGGGCCAGTTTTTCAAGAAGATGAACGTCCTGGATCAGCGTCGGTCCCCGCGAGCCAGCCGTCATTGAATTCTGGTTGTCTCCGACCGGAGCGCCCCAGCTCGTCGTTAGCTTGTTACTTTGATTTGTCACAAGGGTCCACCTCTTTCAATCTGCTGTTTGTTTATACTATAGACCAATTCTCAATATAAAATCAATATTAATTTATAATTATTATAAATAAAAAATTTCTGTGAATTTGTCCAGCCGCTTCATATGGAGGAAAGTTCGGGACGAGCACGGACCGGACATGCCGAAAGTTCTTTAATGTTCGAAGTAAAATGTAAAAAAAGTAGGGTTCGAAAGAAGAATGTGCAAAGCTATAATTTTTTGTGAAAACGATTACAATCAGTCTTGCCCGTCTATCCGCCGTGCCGCAGGGTGACCGATCAAATCCGCATCCTTTATAATGAAATGAATCATGCGACAGGAAGGAGGAGATCTTCGTTCGTGTACAAGGTGCTGCTCGTGGACGACGAGGTGTTCGTCCGCAAAGGCTTGATCAATCTGATCGACTGGCGTTCGCTCGGCTTTGAAATATGCGGGGAAGCGGACAACGGAGCGGATGCGCTGGAAATGATGAAGCGTCTCGGTCCGGATGTGGTCATTACCGATATCCGGATGCCGGTGCTCGACGGCCTCGAGCTGATTCGTACCGTCACGACGGAATGGGCGCGAAGCCCCGTATTTATCATCGTGAGCGGTTACCATGAATTTACGTATGCGCAGCAGGCGCTGCGTTACGATGTGCACGATTATATCTTGAAGCCGATCGACGAAGGGGAGCTTACGGCGATGCTGGCCAAGCTGGCCGGCATGCTGGGGGCGAAGAAGCTGAGCAGTCTGGCCGGCGAAAAGGTCGTGACCGGCACCTTGCTGGAAACGCTGGTCAAGGAGCGGTATGCCGGGGAGGAAGCCGCGCAATTTGCCGCCGCCCTGCGGATGGAAGCGACGGGGCGATTCGTCTACGCGCTGGCGGAGCTGCACCCGGAGACGGATTCCGGCACGGGCGCCGGCGGCTGGCCGGTCGAGGAAGCGGTCGCCGCGCTGCAGCCGGTCGCGGAGCGGATCGGCCGCCCGATTCCCGTCCATATCCATCAGCCCGGCCTGATCGGCCTGCTGCTGGACATGAGCCGAATCGCTTCGGCTACCGGCAATATGGAAGCGGTTTACCGCTTGGTACAAGCCGCCTTGTCCGAGGCGAGGGGGGCGCCGGTAACGCTCTACGTCGGCGGCGAGGTCGGGCGGATCGGCGAAGTTCATTCCTCTTGCCGAACCGCGCATCAGGCGATGTCCTATCAATTTGCGGAAGGCGAGACGCCGGTTCTGCTGTATGACCGGGTGGCGGGAACGGCGTTATATTATTTCGACATCGATTCGGAACTGTACGCGCAATTGCTTGAGCAGCTGGAAGAAAACGACAGGGAAGCTTATTCGGCCAGCATCGACCGGCTGTTCCGGCATTTCCGGGAAAAGCGGTTCGCTCCGGGCGCGGTATCGAACGCGATCGCCCGTTGCGTGATTGGCGTCATCAACGTCATCCGGGCGATGGAGGGGAGCGAGAAGGAGCTGGCTTCGCTTCCCGCGATCATGGATTGGCAATCCCGCCGGGTGCGGCTGCCGGGGCTGAAGCGGCTGTTTGCCGCCTTTATGGAGGAAGCGGCGGATTATATCGCGCGGCTGCGGCGGCAGCAGTCGAAAGCCGGCATCGAGAAGATCCGGAAATACATCGAGACGCATTATATGGAAAATATCAGCCTGAAGAGCATTGCGGCCAAATTTTATATGAATTCCGTTTATCTCGGGCAACTGTTCCGCAAAACATACGGCGTCTATTTCAACGACTATCTGCTCGGCATCCGGATCGGCGAGGCGAAGAGGCTGCTGCGGCAAACCGACTGCCGCATGTACGAAATCGCCGAAAAAGTCGGTTTTCAGAACGCGGACTACTTTGTCACGCAATTCGAGAAGCTCGAGCGCATGACGCCGACGGACTACCGCAACAAGCTGCTGGGCAAAAAATAACGGGTGGCGGTTATCGATGGGCAAGCTGCATTTGAACAACATCAAGCTGCGGGACAAGCTGCTGCTTATGTATCTCTTGTCGGTGTTCATTCCGATCGTCGTGACGAACGTCGTTTTCTACCATGTCACGACCAACAACATCCGAAACCAGAAAATCCGCGATGCCAACATCGCTCTCGAGAAGCTCCAGCGCGAGCTTCGCTCCGTCATCGACGAGGCGGCGGGCATCTCTTACCTCTACTACATCGATCCCGTGCTGAACGAGCATCTGAACCGCACTTACGAATCGGATATCGAATATGTGGAAGCGTTTAATACGGCGATGAAAGGCGTCTTCAACAAGTCCGAGCAAGCATACGGCACGATCGCCTCGACGGTCATCTACTCCGATAATCCGACGATACTGACCTCCGGAACGATTCTCCCGCTTACCGATGCGGTGCGCAGCGCGGACTGGTATGCGCAGTTTCGCCGAACGTCCGTCTCGTACCCGGTTCTGATCCATAGCGGGAACGATTTCAGCTTCGTCCAGCGGCTCGACTATGCGGCGTCCGGTCCCTATACGCAGATCGTCAAGATCGATTTGAACATGAGCACCGTCCGGCGGCTGTTCGCCGATTCCGGATTCGAGGGCAGCGTCTACTTCGTTCATCCTGACGGCACCGTTCAATATACGGACGACCGCGAGGTAGATTGGCGCACCGGGGCGACGCCGATGTCTACAGTGGCGCTGCCGGAGAAGCCGATCGCCTTCAGCAAGCATTATGCGAACAACAACTATTTGAACGGCTGGAGCCTGCACGGGGTTATGGACGAGAAAGCCGTCCTGCAGGAGGTGCGCAAGTCGAGCGCGTTCGTCTTCTATATGGCCTGCATCAATTTTCTGCTTCCGTCCCTTATTATCGCGGCGATCTCCCGGTCGATCCACGTGCGCCTCGTACGGATTCTCCGCCATATGAAAAAGGTGAAAAACCAGCATTTCGAAACGATTCCGTACGAGGAGTCGAGAGACGAAATCGGCCAGCTGACCGGCGAGTTCAACCGGATGACGCAACGGATCGACAGCCTGATCCACGACGTCTACATGGCGGACATCCAGAAGAAGGATCTGGAAATCAAGCGGCGGCAGGCGCAGCTGCAGGCGCTTCACAGCCAGATTAATCCGCATTTTCTGTTCAACGCGCTGGAGACGATCCGCATGCGCAGCCTGATCAAGGGCGAGGCGGAAACGGCCCGGACCATTAATCGCCTGTCCAAAATTTTCCGCAAATCGATCGTCTGGAACCGCGACTGGGTGACCGTGCGGGAAGAGATGGAGCTGATCGAATGTTTTCTCGAAATCCAGAAATACCGTTTTGGCGACAAGCTGGAATACCGGCTGACGGTGGAAGAGGCAGTCCATGATCTTCGCATCCCGAAAATGACGTTTCTTCCTTTCGTCGAAAACGCGAGCATTCACGGCATCGAGAGCTCTCCGGGCATCGGGCTCATTACCGTTCATATCGGATATGCGGACGGCCGGCTTGCGTTCCGGCTGACGGATAACGGCGTCGGAATTCCGCCGGAGAGGCTGGAGAGCATCGTCCGCTATTTGCAGGGCGGTGACGAAATGGGCGAGCATGTCGGCATGAAGAACGCTTATTACCGCCTCAAGCTGTGCTACAAGGATTCGTTCGATTTTGCCATCCGGAGCGAGGAGGGAAAAGGCACGGCGATCGAGATCTTGCTGCCGCCGAAGCCCGAAACGGCAGTCGTCTGAATTTTGCCGCCGAAGCCGGAAACGCCGGTCAGTTGAAGGTCATACGCCGCTTACACAAAGGGGCGGCAAGGGCCATGGTGTTTTCAATATGGTTTTCAAAGTACGATCTAAAGTTTGGAGGGTAAAAGTGGAAACGGTTTCTTTCTATAATGAAAGAGCTTACAAAAAAGAAGCTGAAAGGGGCGAGCAAGTTATGGTTCGAAAATGGTTGTCCGCCGTTCTGGCCGCCATGCTGGTCGTAATGGCTGCCTGCAGCAGCGGCAGCGGAAACGAAAGCGGCGGCGCTTCCGCCGGAGGAGAAGATTCGAACTCCGCAAGCGCCGAGAATCGCTCGGACGACGACAAAACGCCGGTTACGTTCACGTACTACAGCTTCAATACCGGTAAAGACGTGATGGCGTCCGAGACGACGATCGGCAAGGAACTGCAGCAGCAGACCGGCGTCGATTTCAAAATCGAATATCTCGTCGGCGACATCAAGACGAAGTCCGGCGTCATGATCGCAAGCGGCGACTATCCGGACGTCATCGTGCCGGAAGGCGAGATCGACAAGCTGCTCGACGCGGGCGCATTCATCCCGCTCGACGAGCTTATCGAAGAGCATGGGCCGAACATCAAGCGGGTATACGGACCTTACATGGATAAATTCCGGCAGGCGGACGGCCAAATTTATCACCTCCCGTTTTCCGCCAATCAAGGCTACATCGGCGAGCCGAATATCAGTCAGGGAGCGTTCTGGATTCAACGGTCCGTCCTGAAGGAATTCGGCTATCCGAAAATCAAGACGCTGGACGAATATTTCGATCTGATCAAACGCTACAAGGACAAATACCCGCAGGTGGACGGCAAGGATACGATCGGCTTCGTCTCGTTCGCCGGCGTGGCCGACAGCTTCTTCACGCTGACGAATCCGGCGATGCATCTGGCCGGTTATCCGAACGACGGCGACGTCATCGTCGATATGGAGACCCATGAAGCGAAAGTGTACCAGGCGACCGATCTGGAGAAGCGCTGGATCAAGAAGCTGAATGAGATCAACGCGCAAGGGCTGTTCGATTCGGAGTCGTTCGTCATGAACAAGGACCAGTACCTCGCCAAGCTGACAAGCGGCCGCGTCCTCGGGTACTTCAACTACGCCTGGCAGGTCGGCGACGCCACCAACAATCTGAAGCTGGCGGGGATCGACGAGAAGCGCTACGCGCCGCTTCCGATCGTGTTCGACGCCGACATCAAGGATCAATACCTCGATCCGCCGGCGTTCGTGAACAACCGCGGCATCGGAATTTCCGTCAAGGCGAAAGACCCGGTCCGGATCATCCAATATTTCGACAATCTGCTGAAGGAAGAAAACCAGATTCTCGTGCAATGGGGCATCAAGGACGAGACGTACAGCGTCGATGAGAACGGACGCTTCTATTTGAACGACGAGCAGAAGCTGAAACGCGACGATCCCGAGTTCAAGCGCTCCTTCGGCTTCCAGTATTTCGAGTACGCCTGGCCTCGCTACGGCAACAATTCGGTGTTGGCCGACGGCAACGCTTACGGCGTCGGGAATCAGCCGGAGGTGGCGTATGCGGGGTATACCGAAGGCGACAAAAAAATTCTCGATACGTACGGCGTCAAGACGTTCGCCGAATATTTCAGCAAGCCGGACGAACGTCCGTGGTACCCGGCATGGAGCATCAACAAAGGCCAGAACACGCCGGAGCAGCTTTTCGTGCAGAAGGCGAGCGACCTGCAGAAGAAATATTTGCCGAAGCTGATCTTGTCGGACCCGTCCGAGTTCGAGTCGCTGTGGACCGAGTACGTGAACGAGTTCGCCAAGCTGGATGCGAAATCGTATGAGGCGTTCGTTACGAAAGTGGTGAAAGACCGCGTCGCCGGCAAGTGGTAACACGGGCAACGACGTTGCAATAGGCCGGAACTGCTGCCGCATTCCGGCTTTTTCCGTCACGGAAGGAGTGGAGACGATACAAGTGGCGTTTTTCAGAAAGCTTGCCAGACAGAAGATGCTTGTGCTCATGTCGGTGCCGTTCCTCCTTTGGCTGATTCTGTTCAAATACGTCCCGTTGTGGGGCTGGACCATCGCCTTTCAGAAATACCGTCCGGCCAAACCGTTCGGCGATCAGGAATGGGTCGGCCTGGCGAATTTCGAATTTTTATTTCAGGACGACAGCTTCTACCAGGTGCTGCGCAATACGATCGTCATGAGCTCCATCAAGCTCGTGCTCGGCTTCGTCACGGCCATTGCGCTTGCGATCCTCCTCAACGAGCTGCGCAGCCTCGTCTTCAAGCGCATCGTCCAGACGATCAGCTACCTGCCGCACTTTATTTCCTGGGTGGTGGCGGCCAGCATTATCTCAACCGTGCTTGCGCCGGAAGGCATCTTCAACATTTTGCTGCTCAAGCTCGGCATGATCGATCAGCCGGTGCTGTGGCTCGGCATCGGGGAATATTTCTGGGGCATTCTCGGCGTGTCCGAGGTATGGAAGGATGTCGGCTGGAATACGATCGTCTATCTGGCGGCCATGACGACGATCGATCCGGCGCAGTACGAAGCGGCGGAAATCGACGGGGCCAGCCGCTTCCAGCGCATTTTGTACATTACGCTGCCTGGCTTGAAGCCGGTTATCGTCATTCTGCTCATTATGAATCTCGGGCATATTCTGGAGGCCGGGTTCGAGCCGCAATATTTGCTCGGCAACAGCATGACCGTCGACTACTCCGACAATCTGGACATTTTCGTCCTGAAGTACGGCATGAATATGGGCAATTATTCGCTTGCGACCGCGGCGGGCATGTTCAAGACCGTCGTCAGCTTTATCTTTCTCTTAACCGCCAACGCGATCGCCAAGAAGCTCGGCGAAAACAGACTGTTCTAAGGAGGCGCCGTGATGATGAGAACGAGCTCGCCGCCGGGAAAGCACGGCGGTTTGGCGGACCGGTTGTTCGATATTTTCAATATTGTCTTTATGATCCTGCTGGTCGTGGTGACGCTGTATCCGTTCATCAACATGCTGGCGATGTCGTTCAACGACGCGAACGATTCGATCCGCGGCGGCATCTATTTGTGGCCGCGGGTCTGGACGCTGCACAACTACGAATATATTTTTAACGAATCGTCGATTTACGGCGCGACGCTGATTTCGATCTTGCGCACCGTTGTCGGGACGGCGGTATCCGTCTTCTGCACCGCCATGCTCGCCTACACGGTAAGCCGCCAGGAATATGTGCTGCGCAAGTTCGTGACGATGGCGTTCGTGTTCACGATGTATTTCAGCGGCGGTCTTATTCCCGGTTATCTGCTCATCCGCGAGCTGGGGCTGATCAATTCGTTCTGGGTCTATATTTTTCCCGGCATTATCGGCGTATTCAACATGATCGTCATCCGCTCCTTTATCGAGGGGCTTCCGGATGGCATTCTGGAATCGGCCAAAATCGACGGCGCCGGCGATTTTACGACCTTCATCCGCATCGTACTGCCGCTGACCGTACCGGCGCTGGCTACCGTCTCGCTGTTTGTCGCGGTCGCGCAATGGAACTCCTGGTTCGATGTCTTTCTCTACAACTCGTCGAACATCAACTTGAGCACGCTTCAATACGAACTGATGAAAATATTGCAAACTTCCAATACCGCGGCCAATTCGATGACAGCCGCCGATCAGTTCGCTTCCGGCCAAGGGGGGACCGCGACCGTCACCCCGACGTCGATCCGGGCGACGATGACGATTATCGCGAGCGTGCCGATCATTATGGTTTATCCGTTTTTGCAGAAATATTTTGTTAAGGGCATGACGGTGGGCGGCGTGAAAGGATAAGTCGCTTGAATGCTCGGCGAGGCTATCGCGTCTGCGGGAGCAGGCCGGGGGCTATTTGCCGAAGGGAGGGAATTCGAATGAAAAGTCCGGGTTATGCATGCTGGCTGCGCTTCGACCGCATTGCCGATCCGGCGCTGCTTGCGCGCTACAGGCAATGGTGCGGAAAAATTGTCGTTTTATCGGGGGCCGATTCGCAAGGTCCGCTCAGGACAGCCGTCCGCGAGCTGACGGAAGGGATCGGCTCGCTGCTCGGGATGCGGCCGGCCGTTGTGAACACGGCGGGAACGTCGGAACCGCAGCGGGAGCGGTTTATCGTGCTGGACATCTCCGGCGGTCCGGATTCGGCGCATACGGACGGCGGCGAAGCGGATGCGCCGGCTTCACCGGACGGCTACCGGATCAGGACCATATACCGGGATGGCGGCGAATATATCAGGATTGCGGGGGAGTCGCCGGGCGGCGCGTTATATGCCGTTTTCCATTTTTTGCGGCTCTTGGCGACAGGCTCCGGCATCGAGGCGCTGGATATCGCGGAAGCGCCCGCATGCAAGCTGCGAATGATCAACCATTGGGACAATATGGACGGCAGCGTCGAGCGCGGTTACGCCGGGCGGTCGATCTTTTTCCGGAACGGTGAAGTGTTGGCCTCCTCCCCGCGTATTCGCGATTATGCGAGACTGATGGCTTCCATCGGCCTCAACGGTATCGCCATCAACAACGTAAACGTTCATCGTCTTGAATCGTCGCTGATTACGGAGCGGCTGCTGCCGGATGTCGCCGCCATTGCGGAGCTGTTCCGCGAATACGGCATCCGGCTGTTTCTGAGCGTCAATTACGCCAGTCCCGTCGAGCTCGGGGAGCTGCCGACGGCCGATCCGCTCGACCGGCGCGTCGCCGAATGGTGGATGCGGAGGGCGGCGGACATATACCGGCATATTCCCGATTTCGGCGGTTTTGTCGTGAAGGCCGATTCGGAGAACCGGCCCGGACCTTTTACATACGGACGCGACCATGCCGATGGGGCCAACATGCTCGCGGATGCGCTCGCGCCTTACGGCGGACTGGTGCTGTGGCGCTGCTTCGTTTACAACTGCCGTCAGGATTGGCGCGATCGCACCACCGACCGGGCGCGTGCCGCTTACGATCATTTCAAACCGCTGGACGGCCGGTTCCGGGACAACGTCGTGCTGCAAATCAAGAACGGGCCGATGGATTTTCAGGTGCGGGAACCGGTGTCGCCGCTGTTCGGAGCGATGGAGCGAACGAATCAGATCATGGAATTCCAAATTACGCAGGAGTACACCGGGCAGCAAAGGCATGTATGCTATTTGATCCCGCAATGGAAAGAAATTTTGGACTTCGATACTCTTCTCAAGGGCGAAGGAAGCACGGTGAAGGCAATCGCGGCCGGACAGGTCCATCCGTACACGCATTGCGGCATTACGGCTGTATCCAATGTAGGGGACGACGACAATTGGACAGGGCATCTTTTGGCGCAGGCCAATCTGTACGGCTACGGCCGGCTGATCTGGAATCCGGAGCTGGCGGCGGCGGAAATCGCCGAGGAATGGACGCGGCTGACGTTCGGCGCGGACCCGGAGGTGTTGTCCGTCGTGACCGGCCTGCTGCTGGAATCGTGGCCGATCTATGAGCAGTATACGTCGCCGCTCGGCGTCGGGTGGATGGTGAAGCCCCATGTTCATTACGGGCCGGATGTTGACGGATACGAATATTCGAAGTGGGGCACCTATCACTTCGCCGATTGCCGCGGCATCGGCGTTGACCGGACGCAGGCTAGCGGAACGGGATATACGGCCCAATACGAATCGGCCAACGCGGAACGCTACGAGCGGCTGGAAACATGTCCGGACGAGCTGCTGCTGTTCTTTCATCATGTGCCGTATACGCACCGGCTGCAATCGGGGAAGACCGTCATTCAGCATATTTATGACACGCACTTCGAAGGAGTGGAGCGGTTGCAATATTGGATCGGCCGCTGGGCGGAGCTGGAAGGCAAAATCGACGCGGACCGCTTCGGCCATGTGAACGAACGGCTTAAGGAGCAGCTGGATAGCGCGAAAGAGTGGCGGGACGTGATCAATACGTATTTCTACCGCAAATCCGGCATCGCCGACGAACGCGGCCGGGTCATTTATTAAGGAAGGAGCGGGTTCGAACAAGATGGCATCCTCAAGCTTTCAAGCGGGCGCGACGGACATGGGCATCCCGAAGCTGCGAGAGCGGTACGGAGATTGCTTCGATATCGGCGCCGCGGTGAATATGACGACAATGGAGACGCAGCGGGAATTGCTGGCCGCTCATTTCAACAGTTTGACGGCGGAGAACGATATGAAATTCGAACGGATTCACCCGGAAGAAGGGACGTACGACTTCGAGGCGGCGGACCGGATCGTCGCCTTCGCGGATGAGCACGGCATGAAAGTTCGCGGTCATACGCTCGTCTGGCATAATCAGACGCCGGAGTGGGTGTTTCGGGCGCCGGGCGGCGGGCCGGCGGACCGCAAGACGCTGCTGGCGCGGATGAAAAGCCATATCGACACGGTGGCCGGCCGGTACAAGGGGCGGATCTATTGCTGGGACGTCGTGAACGAAGCGGTGGACGATGGCGCCGGCGCCTGGCTTCGGCGTTCTCCCTGGCGCGAAGGAATCGGGGAGGACTACATCGCGCGCGCGTTCGAATACGCCCATGCAGCGGACCCGTCGGCGCTGCTGTTCTACAACGATTACAACGAATGCCATCCGGAGAAGCGGGACAAGATCATCCGTCTGCTGCGCACGTTGCAAGCGCAAGGCGTGCCGGTTCACGGCGTCGGACTTCAGGGCCACTGGAGCTTGAACGAACCGGAGCCGGACGATATCCGCGCCGCCATCGAAGGCTACGCGGCGCTCGGTTTGCAGCTGCAAGTGACGGAGCTGGACGTCTCCGTCTTCGAGTTCGGCGACCGCAGGACGGACTTGTCGGAGCCGCCGGCGGAACGGATGGAGCGGCAGGCGGAACGGTACGAGCGGATCTTCCGCCTGTTTCGGGAATATAAGGATGTCATTGCAGCGGTCACCTTCTGGGGGGCGGCCGACGATTACACGTGGCTGGACGACTTTCCGGTGCGGGGGCGCAAAAACTGGCCGCTGCTCTTCGACGAGCGGCACCGGCCGAAGCCGGCGTTTTGGCGGGTCGCAGAATGGGGGGGATTGCAACCATAAGCTTTAAAAGAGCAAAGCCGGCCACCCAATAACGGGTGTCCGGCTTTTTGCGAACTCGTACTGCTTACGGATTACCTGCAGCCGTCTGCGGCCGCTTCCTACAGCACCTGCTCGAGAAACCGGGCGGCGCGCTCGCTCTGCGGTCGGGTGAAGAACTCCTCCGGCTTCGCCTTCTCGATTAGCAGGCCACCGTCGAGAAAATATACCGTGTCCGCCGCCTCGCGCGCGAACTTCATCTCGTGCGTCACGATCAGCATCGTCATTCCGGACGAAGCCAGATCGCGGATAACGGACAGCACTTCCTTCACCATCTCCGGATCGAGCGCGGACGTCGGCTCGTCGAACAGCATGACGTCCGGGTCCATCGCCAGCGACCTGGCGATCGCGACGCGCTGCTTCTGCCCTCCGGACAGCCTGGACGGGTACACGTCGGCTTTATCTTCGAGTCCGACGCGCCTGAGCAGCTCGAGCCCCTTGGCGCGGGCCTCCTCCCGGGAAAGCCCCTTCACCTTGACCGGCGCAAAGGCGATGTTGTCGATGACGGTCATATGCGGAAACAGATGAAAATGCTGAAAAACCATACCGATCCGCTGCCGAACTTTCGTAATATCCGTCTTCGGGTCCGTAATCTCGATTCCGTCGATCTCGATGCGGCCCCCGCTCGGCGTTTCCAGCATGTTGAGGCAGCGGAGGAAGGTCGATTTGCCGGAGCCCGACGGCCCGATGACGGCGACCACTTCGCCGCGCTCGACGCTCGTCGTAATCCCGCGGAGCACTTCCAGCTTGCCGAACGATTTGGTCAATTGCTCAACGTTAATCACTGCGGCGCATCCTCCTTTCGAGCAAACGGGCCAGCGACGTCAACACAAGCACGAGCGCGTAGTAGATGACCGCCACGAACAGAAGCGGCTCGAACGCGCGGGCCGTATCGGCCTGGACGACATTGGCGCGGCGCATCAGGTCGGCGACGCCGATGACCGACACGAGCGACGATTCCTTCACCAGCGCGACGCATTCGTTGACCAGCGCGGGCAATATATTTTTGATCGCCTGCGGAAAAATAATGCTGACCATCATCGTCCGGTACGGAATGCCGAGCGCCATCGCCGCTTCGCGCTGCCCCTTGTCCACGGCCAAAATGCCGCCTCGTATCGTCTCCGACAAATACGCCGCGGAATTGAGTCCGAACGCCAGTCCGGCCGCCATCAGCGCCGAAATGTCGTACCCTGTAAGCTGGGGAGTCGCGAAATAGAAGATCAGCAGTTGCAATAGCAGCGGCGTTCCGCGGAAGATCGACGTGTAGACGGTGGCGAACCATTGTAACGGTTTCATGCTGGACAGCTTGAACAGCGACAGGATGCTGCCCCAGACGAAGCCGAACAGGGCGGATACGAACGTGAACAGCAGCGTGACGAAGACGCCCTCCAGCAAGTAGCCCATGTATCCGTCCAGGACGTTGAAATCGAGAATGCCGTTCCCCCGGCGCTCGCTCTCTTCCTTGCCGAACCATTTGTCGACGATCGCCTGCAGCGAGCCGTCTGCCCTCATATCGGCCAGCGCCGCGTTAAATTCCTCCCGGAGCGGCGATCCTTTCGGAAACGCGATCGCATATCCTTCGTCCTCGTCGGCTGCCGGGAGAAAGCGGTAGACGAGGTCCGTATCGCCGGCCGTATATTCCAGCGCCACCGCGTCTTCCAGAATGACCGCGTCAAGCCGTCCGGACTTGATTTCCTGCACCAGATCGGGAATCCGGTTCAGCTTCACGATCTCCGAACCGTCCATGCCGGCGACCGCTTTCTCTTGCGTCGAGCCGAGCTGGACGCCAATCCGCTTGCCCTTCAGCTCCTCCAGCGACGAATACGATTTTTCCTCCTTCGAGACGATCGTATTCCGCGCCGTATAATAGTTCTCGGAGAAATCGACGCTTTGCTTGCGCTCCTCCGTGACAGACATCGCCGACATGACAAAATCGACCCGTTTCGTTTGCAATGCGGCAATCAGGCCGTTGAAATCCATATTGAATATTTTCAGCTCGTACCCGAGTTTCTCCGCGATATGCCTGGCAATGTCGATATCGAGTCCGACGACTTCGCCGCCGCCTTTGGCGTCCACGCTTTCATACGGCGGATAGTCCGCGGATGTGCCCATGACGATCGTCTTCGGCTCGCCGCCGGACGTATTCGTCCAGACGCCGGCCGCCAGCAGAACGGCGGCGATTGCCGACAACGACCATTTCAACCATCTGCTCATTTTCCGGCTCTCTCCCATGTTGGATAATGAAATGTAAAACTTCCTTAGTTAATATAACCAAAAGTAAGAGGCCGGCACAATACGGAAATGTTTCCCGAAAATCCGCAAGCGGCGTCCGGCCTTACGTGATCCAACATATTTCTGCAAAATCAGTCAAAGAAATGTGGGATGGCTTGTGTTATAATTTGTGTAAAATAATGGAATGGGGAATGGTGTATGGTTAAAGCGACGGGTATCGTTCGAAAAGTCGACGAACTGGGACGGATCGTCATCCCGGTTGAGTTGCGCAGGACATTGGGCATTGAAATAGGCGATCCTCTGGAAGTGTATGTGGACGGCTCGGACATTTTGCTTCGAAAGTATACGCCGGGTTGCGTTTTTTGCGGCAGCATCCATCAGTTGATCGGCAACATCAATCATAATCTGATTTGTTATGAATGTGCGCAAACGATCGGCAAGATGAGCCAGGTCGCAACGGGCAGAGGTTGACGCCGGGCAGAGGTTGAGGCGGATTCGCCGGATTTCTATCGTTTGCTCAGCTGCGCGTATGTATTCAGCATCTCGTCAAGCTCCTGGGATTTTTGCAAAACAGCTATCGATCTTGCTCCGTACTGCAGCGCCAGTTCAACCAGTTCCTTGCGCAATATTTCGATCTTGTCTTTTACTTCTTCGATACTCAGACGATTTCCCTCCTTGTGAAGCGGTCGCCGTGAAGCGATCTCCTCTATCATGAATATCGGCAAATGAGGAAAAAACATCCACTTCCTGACGGTGAAAATTTTCCAAAATCATTCGCGCCGCAGCAAGACAGCATATACTCTCATTCAGAGAGCTGCGCGGGGATTCGGGGCTTGAAAACGGCCAGAGAGCTGCGCGGGGATTCGGGGGTTCAAACGGCCCAGAGAGCTGCGTGGGGATTCGGGGCTTCAAACGGCCCAGAGAGCTCCGCGTTCGTTTCGGCGACCAGAACGCGCCGCGCGCCGTGAATCTGCAGTCGGCGGGCTGCCGTACTTGTGGAAGCTTCATGCGGCGGTGAAGGCGGATGCGAACGGACGCATCGACGCGGATGCCGCGTCCGCCTATATCGAAGATTTCGGTCCGCCGCGCACCGGCCGGACGAAGATGAGCTATGCGTGGCCGTTCGCGGAAGGGGCGGACGGCGCGGTTCACGATATGCGGCGCTGCCTGCCCGATACGGCAGGCATCAACGAATTTCAATATTTGACGGAGCTGCGCAGCGGCTGGTGCGCTTATACCGACACGGCGTCCGGCATCGGGCTCGGGCTCGCCTTCGACAAGGACGTGTTCCGCTCCTGCTGGCTGTTTGCGACGTACGGCGGCTGGCGCAATTTGCAGACCGTCATTCTGGAGCCGTGCACAGGGTATCCGATCTCGGTGAACGAAGGCGTCGGGGCGGGGACGCATCGGACGCTCCCCGGCGGCGGGACGCTCGAGACCGAAGTGGTCGCGGTCGTGTACGAAGGTCTTCGGGCCGTGACGTCCATCGACCGCGACGGAACGGTGAAAGGGGAGAGTGGCACATGAAAAGATTTCAGGGAAAAACAGTGTTCGTGACGGGCGGCGCCACCGGCATCGGCTTCGCGACCGCCCGGCGCTTCGCCGAAGAGGGAGCTTCGGTTGCCATTATGGGCCGCCGGGCAAGCGTCGGGGAACAGGCCGCGCACGAACTGCGGGCGGCAGGCGGCCGGGCGATCTTCACGAAGGGCGACGTTGCCCGGGAGGAGGACGTCGTCCGCTGCGTTCGGGAAGCGACCGACGTGTTCGGCCGGATCGACATCCTTGTCAACAACGCGGCGATGTCCGTGCCGGTCGACTTCGTCGCCGCCGACACGGACGAGTGGAAGCCGGTGTTCGACGTCATTGCCTTCGGCACGTATTACTGCACGCGGACCGTCGCCCGGCATATGATCGAAGCGGGCATCCGGGGCTCGATCGTCAACGTTTCCTCCATCAACGCGTACCGCGCCCTTCCGGCATCGAGCCATTACAACGCGGCGAAGGGCGCCATGGACCAACTGACGCGCTGCACCGCCGTCGAGCTTGCCCCCTACGGCATCCGCGTCAACGCCGTCAACCCCGGCTTCGTCGATACGCCGATGTCGGTCGTGGACGGCGAGAACGAGCTGGAGACGGATTGGTTCAAGGACATCTACGTGGAGCGCAGAAAAATCCCCCAGGCACGGCCCGGGAGACCGGAAGAGATCGCTTCGGTGATCGCGTTTCTGGCATCGGACGATGCCGCGTACGTATGCGGCGCCACAATTCCGGTGGACGGCGGCCTGTCGGTAACGTTCTAATCCGACGGCCGCCGCCACGTTTTCCGGTAGAAGGTCGGGGAGCATCCTTCATGCTGCAGAAACGTGTGCAAAAACGCATTATAGCTGCCGAAGCCGGAAGCTTCCACGATCTCCCCGATCGTCCGGTCCGAGTGCAGCAACTGGTGTTTGGCATGGCCGAGCCGGATTTTCGTCAAATATTCCTTCGGGGAGAACCCGTAATACCGCTTGAACTGGCGGATGAAATGGTAATAGCTGAGGCCCGCCGCCCGGGCCGCCTGATGGATGTCGGCCGCTTCGGCGAACCGTTCCTCAAGATATTGGCGTCCGCGCTCCAGTGCGGACGGCGGCTCGCCGCCGCGTTCGGCCGGCCGCGACCGGTCGCGCAGCAGCACCTGCATCAGCAGCTCGTATAAGAGTCCCGACAGGACGGGCTCATTCTCGGGGCGGTCGGCCCCCATTTCCTCCAGCACGCTCCGCAGCACTGCCGCGTACCGCTCCTCACCCCGGTTCGTTCGCGGCAGCAGCACGTACGGCGCGCCGAACCAGGCCTGCCACTGGTCATCCAGCCCGCTGCCGTGAAAGACGACGTACATCATTTCGTACGGGTCGTCCGGGTCGGCGCGGTACGCATGCGGATGCCTCATGTTGTAGACGAGGCCGTCGCCCGGCTCCAGGTCGAACCAATCGTCCCTGTAACGGAAACGGCCTTTGCCCTTCGTAATGTAAATCATCTCGTAAGCGTTGTAGCTTTCCCGCTCGAACGCGAAGGTCGGCGGCGTCTGCTGAACGCCGCCGATCAAGGCGTAATAGAGCCGGGAGCGGGCGAACCCGCTCGGCGACAGCACATATTCGAAGTCGCCGGAAGGAATCATGTGGCGGACGCCGCCGACTCCGGCTCGGACTCGAACGCTTTCGGGTCCGATACCCATGGATGAACGCCCAGCAGCATCTTGCGCAGATTGGTCGTTGCCTTCGCGCGAAGCGCCTCGCTCGGCTCGTAACCCGGCCATGTGCGGACGAAGGGCGGCGCGTAGTTGTAAATGAGCGTGCGGCGGACGCGGTCGGAGTAGTTGTTCAGCGCCGAGTGGTACAAATAGCCGTGGAAGGCGACCGCGGTCCCTTTCTTCACCGTCATCCGGACATGTCCCGGCATATCCTCCTGCCGCTCGACCTTCGGCAGCTGGTCATTGGACATATGCACACTGCCCGGCAGGAAGGCCAGACAGCCGCCGTCGTAATCGACGTCCGACAGGAAGTAGAACACTTTCACCATGAAAGGCACCGGTTTTTCGTTGACGACGAGCCAGCTTCCGGTATCGCGGTGCCAGTTCGTATGCGCTTCCCGCTTCGGCGGTTTCAGCATCGCGTCGTTGTCGATCATGACGAACGAATCGCCGATCAGATCGCGCATGATCGACATCATTCTCGGATGCTCCATCAGCTCGAGGAACGCATCGTCATGCTCGATAATTCCGCAAATTTGCTCCACATGATTTAACTGTCCAAGCTCCGGGTTGGAGCCGCCGCTCGCTCTCCACCGGGCGAACGCCTCATCCATTTTCGCATTGTAGCGGTCGCACTCTTCCGGGGTCAAAAACCCTTCCAGCACCAAATATCCGTCGTGATGCCACGCCATATATTGCTCTTCCGTCAGTCCGTGTAACCGCATTCCAGATCCCTCCTAAAAAACTGATTTCGTTTGATTTACTTTGATTTTATCGGAGAAATCTGACGGCTGAAAGATGAATTGTTGCTTATTATACACTAAAAGTTGCTGTTTATTACACGGAATTCTGGGTCCGGTCTTCCGGCCGTTAGAGCAGGACGGTTTTATCCGCTGGAGGAAAAATGGCTTATTACAATCCGCTGATATTGGAACGAAATTTGCCGGAGATGAAAAAGATTTTGGCCGCAACGGAGCGCGCTACTCGCCCGCAATAATGATACCGTTCCAATGTCATGGTAAAGACGATGTCCGGCCTCTCTTACCTATCCGGATGTATCGGCCGATCTCGGTTTCCGGCCGGGCAACGATCCGGTATAATGATCTGTAAGCGAGGTGAGGTTTGGCCATGAGCGCGGAACGGCTGCGGCAAATGATCGATCGGAGCGATCATATCGTCTTTTTCGGCGGAGCGGGAACGTCGACGGAAAGCGGCATTCCCGATTTTCGCTCGGCGGATGGGCTGTACAACACATCGGACGGCGGGGCATACGCGCCGGAGGAAATATTGAGCCGGGACTTTTTCTACCGGCATCCGGAGGAATTTTACCGTTTCTACAAGACACGCATGCTTTATCCCGACGCGGCGCCGAATGCCGCGCATTACGCGTTGGCGGAACTGGAGCGGCAAGGGCGGCTGAAGGCCGTCATTACCCAAAATATCGACGGCTTGCATCAGAAGGCCGGCAGCCGCAATGTGCTCGAGCTGCACGGCTCGGTGCTGCGCAACTATTGCATCGATTGCCGGGAGCCGCATACGCTGGCGGAGGTGATCGGATCGGCGGAGACGGTTCCGAAATGCCGGGCTTGCGGCGGCATCGTCAAGCCGGACGTCGTCCTGTACCAGGAATCGCTCGACACCGATCTGCTGGAGCGGGCGGTCCGCTATATTGCGCAGGCCGACATGTTGATCGTTGCCGGCACATCGCTCACGGTACAGCCGGCAGCCGGTCTGATCCGGTATTACCGCGGAGACCGGTTCGTACTCTTGAACCGCGGCGAAACGCCGGCCGACCGTTGGGCCGACGTTCTGATCCGCGGCAGCATCGCCGAAGTGTTCGCCGGGCTTGGGCTTGGCCGAGAGGAATGATCCGATGAGTTTCAAATTGAGTGACAGGGAAATGGAACAGATCGCACAATGGGTGGATGATATGGGCGAGGATGCGTTTGAAGCCGCCTTGCGCAAAGGATTCAAGCGATGGCAGAAGATTGAGGCCCGGCTGTCGTTCGAGGAAGGGCTTTCCAGACTGACGAAACAGGACATTCATGGCATTGCCAGGCGGCTCGGTCTTGCGAAAGTAAGCGCCCTTCGGAAAGAGGCGCTGATTGATGCCGTGATCGAACATGCCGTCGGCCAGCTGGATTCTTTCGTAGCTACGATGGATGAGGACCGTTTCCGGGTGCTGGAGAGCGCCGCGAAAAACGATGGCCTGCTGATGCTCGACCAGGCGGACATGGAGACCGCGATTACGCTGATGGATATGGGTTTGGTCTATAGCGGCAAACATGATGATATCCCGGTGTTGGTCATGCCTCAAGAACTGATCGAGCCGGTCGTTCGGGCTGCCGGAAATGCTGCATTGCGGGAGCGCATTCGCAGGAATACGGAGCAGGTGAAGCTGGTACGCGGCATGCTGCATTTTTACGGGGTAATGGAGTTGGAGGAAGCGGTGCAGCTTCTGCTCCGATACATCGGTTTACCGAACGAATTCGAATTGATCGAAGCGCTGATTGAAGCTTCCAATGCTGATTATTTTCAGCTCACCGGAGACGCAATATTGGCCGACATGGATGTGGAAGATTGGGAGCGGCTGCTCGCCGAGCATCGGATGAGGCAAGACCTGCCGTTCTTCCCGTTCGACAAGAAGGAACTGATTCGGGCAGCCGCCCCGGATTACATCCATCGCAATACGGCATATGATAACTTCCGCAAGCAGATCAGACGAATCGCCGGTCTGAACGGTCCGCAGGCGGAACAATTGGCCGATGAAGTTTCGATCATGATTTTGCAGGGCCGGAACTATAACGATATTGTGATTGAACTGGTCGAAACATTGCGGCTGACCCGGATGGACCAGATGCAGAAACTGGCCGAGGCAGCCATGCCGATGTTCAACGGGACGAAGCAATGGATGCTCAAAGGACATGCTCCGAACGAGGTAAGGGCGCTGCAGGCGGTATCCTCCCGCCAGAACGTCGTCGATATGCGGACGCGGCGAAAAGCGGGGCGCAACGATCCTTGTCCGTGCGGTAGCGGTCGGAAATTCAAAAAGTGCTGCGGGCGGTCTTAAAGTGACATAACGTGTTTCAATAAGGAGAGGAGACGTTATGAAGGGCGATCGGTCAACCGATTTGAAGCCCGAAGTGCGGGCTTATTTGGAGCGTATCGGGTATTCCGGTCCGCTGGACGGCGGCGCCGCGGCGCTGGCCGGGCTGCAGGAAGCTCATCTTCACGCCGTGCCTTATGAAAATCTCGATATTTTGCGTGGCATCCCGCTGTCGCTCGATGTGCCGAAGCTGTACGACAAAATCGTCGTTCGCCGGCGGGGCGGCTACTGCTTCGAATTGAACGCCCTGTTCGGCTGGCTGCTGCGGGAGCTGGGATATGCGGTGACCGACTACATGGCCCGTTTCTGGCGCGACGAACCCGATCCGCCGCCGAAACGGCGGCATCACGTCCTGAGCGTCGAGGCGGAAGGCGCGTTATGGCTGTGCGATGTCGGCGTGGGCGGCATCGTGCCAAGGCGCCCCGTGCGCATCGCCGAAGGGATCGAGCAGCAGCAGGGCGACGAATGCTACCGGCTGGAGCGCGACGAATATTTCGGGTGGATGCTGTGCGAGCGCAAACATGGCGGGTGGAGCCGTCTTTATTCGTTCACCGAAGAACCGCAGCTGCCCAAAGATTACATCATGGCGACGTATTGGTGCGAGAACGCCCCGGATTCCATCTTCACCCGCGAGGCGATGATCGCCATTCGCACCGCCGACGGGCGAAATACGGTGGCCGGACGGGAGTTCCGGATTTTCGCGGGGGACGGCGTGCAAACGTTCGTGCCGCAGACGGAAGCGGAGTATCGGGATGCGCTGAAACGGTATTTCGGCATCGAACTGGAATAATGAAAATTCAGAGCGGGAGCACCGGGGCAGGGACTCCTGCTTTTTTATGTACGCCCAGCATGGGCGTCATCTTCAGGGTGAGGTGCGTGGACGGGGGCCGGCCGCCCCTCCTGCTCGATTCCGCAGTCCCAAGCGTTGACGGTTGAATGGAGATGACGGTTGAATGGACGCATCGGCGCCGTATTCGCCGTTTTTTTTCGAAGGGAGGCATATGAGGCGGCAGCGAAATTTGCATCCGGATCAGGCAGGGTTCCGGCAGCCGTACATCGAATGTTTGAGCAGCGACGGATGAAAGCGAGGTTGGGATGAGGATGAAGAAACTGCGGTGGGGCGTATTGGGGACCGGACATATAATCGGCAAGGGGGGAGCGGCGCTCAAGCAGGCCGGCAACGGGGAATGGCTCGGCGTGGCCGGGCGGAATGCGGAGAACGGGCGGAATGCCGCCGAACGGTTCGGCGTGCCCCGCGCGTATGCCGGTTACCGCGAGCTGCTGGACGATCCCGATATCGATGCGGTATATATCGCGCTGCTCAACCATTTGCATGCCGAGTGGGCGATGGCTGCCATAAATGCGGGCAAGCACGTGCTGCTCGAGAAGCCGTTCGCGCTATCGGCCGGGGAGGCGGCGGCGATCGTCCGGGCGGCGCGCGACCGCGGCGTTCATGTGGAGGAAGCGTTCGTATGGCGCCACCAGGAAGGACACGCCTTCGTCCGGGACGCGATCGCGGCCGGCGCGATCGGCGAGCCCGTGCTGTTCAAAGGGCATTTCTCGTTTCAAGCGCAGGAGCGGAGCACGCGGCTTGTCGCGGAATGGGGCGGCGGCGCGCTGTATGATATCGGATGCTATCTGGTGGCCTGGAGCCGCTATCAGTTCGGGCAAGAACCGGAGTGGGCCGATTGCCGCCTGATCCGAAGCGGAGAGCAGGGCGTCGACCGGAAATTTGCGGCGATGCTGGCATTCCCGAACGGCAGGACGGCCCAATTGTTCGGAGCGCTGGATATGCCGTACGGCTGCGGTTACGAAATAAGGGGGACGGAGGGCAAAGTCGAACTGGAAAGCTCTGCCGATGCGCAGACAGTTACGCTTCGAGTGTCGGTGAACGGGGAGACGCGCGATTTCACCACCGACCGGGTGACGCCGTTCCGGCTGCAGGCGGAACGGTTCGCGGAGCGCGTGCTTCGCGGAGAGCTGCTGCCGGACGACGGACAGTCCATCCTGACGCAGGCCCGGGCGATGGATGCGCTGTTCGCATCGGATAAAGCCGGCGCCCGCGTGAAGGTAGTCGTCAAGTAGAACGGGCCGTTCCCGGCGGATGAAGTGCCGAACAAGTCCCGGATGGCTTGTCCGGCACTTCTCGCTGCGCGCGACTTCCAGCAGGCGGCTTGCGTCGCGGTGGCGGTCAACCACATGCGGCGGAACACGGACGATCGTTGCGGCGCCGGAACGACAGCCATCCATTCGGCGGCAGCGGAGACAGCACGTATCGAGATCGTCTGGAACGGCGAGCCCTTGACGATGCAGCATGCACCGCTCGTTCGCGAGGGCCGCGTCTATATGCCTCTTCGGGAGCTGAGCGGGCTTATCGACGGGGCGGCGGTATGG